>QKAI01000477.1 GCA_003246505.1 Spirochaetaceae bacterium
TCTCTTCTGCCGAACAGTCCCGAAGTGTAGCGGGACGGACGGAGTAGTTCTGAGTTATCTCATTTTCAATTAAGGATATAGTCTGATTATAAGCTCGGAAAGAATCGAAGAAGTAGAAATGGACATTTTACTCACACGTGTGCAGCAAAAGAATAAAATCAACCTCCTTAAACGTTTAAGTAAATTATAATATCAAAACGGGAATCTGTCAATGAAAATATGCCTGGTCAGCCCTTCAGGGCCGGGGTGCGGCGAGCAGCAGCTTCAACCCCCTCCCCTCTTCCCGGGGTTTGAAATCGCCGGGGGGAGAAATCCTTTCCAGGGCAAAGCGGGGGAGTTCCCCTTCGACCAGGGCTTCGAACTCTTCCCAGTCCATTTCGGGGCTGTTCAGGCTCAACAATAGACGGCCCTTTCCGTCCAGCATCTCCGGCAGCCGTCGCAGAAGGCGGGGATAGTCCCTGCGCAGATCAAAGCTTCCCCTCTGGCTGGGGGGAGGATCGGCAATGATGAGACGATAGGGTCCCTCACGGCGCAGTTTCCCAAAGGACTTGAAGATGTCATGGGGCAGGAAGAGGGCCTGTCCGCCGTAGCCCCCGGGAAGGCGGGAGTGGTTCAGCCGGTGATTCTGCCGCCCCACGTCCAGAGAGTTCCGGTTCATATCGATATTAACCACTTTGGTCGCCCCGGCGGCCAGGGCGGCCACGGAGAAGGTACAGGTATAGGCAAAGAGATTCAGAACCCGGAATTCCTCACCCCCCTTCCTTTCCCCTGCCAGTTCCCTCACTATCCGCCGTCCGTCGCGCATGTCTATGAAAAATCCCATATTCTGTCCCCTGTAGGGATTAAGCCGGTATTCCAGCCCCCCCTCGGTGACAATCATCTCTTCGGGAACTTTCCCCCTCTTTCCCGCCACGGCGAAGGGCCGGACCGACCGGTCCTGAATCAGCAGGGGATGGCCCGGATAGAACTCTTCCAGCCGATCGGCCAGGGAGGCGATCTCCCCTTCTCCCCGGTGCGCATAAAGGATGAGGATAAGAAGGGGGGGATAGTAATCCAGAACGAGATCCCCGGGGCGGTGCAGCAGCCGGGAGGGCTCCCGGGTCAGGGGAGGAAGATCGGTCAGTTCCATTCCCCGATCATACAGGGCCGGGAGCCCTTAGGCAAGGGAGACCGGTCAGTCCAGAGCCAGCAGGTGATACTCATGGGCTTCCGCCTCCAGCAGGGGGTAGGGCAGCCGGATGCCTGCTTCCATCAGTTCGTCCCCCCCGTAGGCCCCTTTCCCATTTATGGAGTAGTGCCTGTCCCAATCCAGCCCCTTGCATCGGAGACTGAGATAGGGATGGTTCGACTCGGTATGGACCGACACGAAGAGGACCAGGGCCTCCCTTTTATCGGGGGAGACGGTCATCCAGGCGTAACGGTCGGTTCTCTTCCAGGGTTCGAGAAGCCGGTAGTAGGAGCCTTTCACGATGAGGTGGCGCCTTCTCTTGAAAAGTTCAACCTGCTCTTTTATCTCCCCCTTCTCCTCCCGGGAAAGCTCCAGAAGATTCAGTTCATAGCCGAAATTGCCCCCCATGGCCACGGCCCCCCGGGTTTTGAGGGAGACCGTGCGGCCGGTCTGGTGATTGGGAACGGCGGAGACATGGGCCCCCATGGTCAGGGGGGGGTAGACGAGGGCGGTGCCCGCCTGGATGGCAAGGCGGGAGATGGCGTCCGTATTGTCGCTGGTCCAGGTCTGGGGCATGTAGTAGAGCATGCCCGGGTCGAAGCGGCCGCCCCCGCCGGAACAGCTCTCGAAGAGCACCTCCGGGAAGGCCGCGGTTACCCGTTCCAGCACATCGTAAAGCCCCAGCACGTAGCGGTGGGAGGTCTCCCGCTGCCGTTCCGCCGGGAGGAGGCGGGACCCCACGTCGGTCAGATGGCGGTTCATATCCCATTTCACATAGGAAATGGGATTGCCTCCCAGGATTCCGCAGAGGGTTTCCACCATATGGTCCCGCACGTCCTCCCGGGAGTAGTCCAGCACCAGCTGGGACCGGCCGGTGGAGGGATGGCGCCCCTCCACCCGGAGGCACCAGTCGGGATGGGCTTCGTAGAGGCGGCTTTTTTCCGAAACCATCTCCGGCTCCACCCAGATCCCGAAGGACATTCCCCTGGAGATGACCCCCTCCGCCAGGGGCCGGATGCCCCCGGGCAGTTTTCCTGCGTGGGGGAACCAGTCCCCCAGGGAGGTGAGGTCGTTATCCCTCTCCCCGAACCAGCCGTCGTCCAGGACGAAGAGCTCTATGCCCAGACGGCTCGCCTCGTCGGCCAGATTCAGAATGGTTTCCGAATCGAAGTCGAAGTAGGTCGCCTCCCAGTTGTTGATGAGCACCGGCCTCTCCCTGTCCCGGTGGTATCCCCGGCACAGGCGGCTGCGGTAGAGATCGTGGAAGGTCCGGGACAGGGCCCCCAGCCCCTCGCCGCTCCGGACCATGACCGCTTCGGGGGCCTGGAATTCCTCCCCCGGCCCCAGGGTCCAGGAAAAGTCAAAGGGATTGATCCCCATCAGGACCCGGGGGGAGTCGAACTGGTCCACGTCCACCGCGGCGAGAAAGTTGCCGCTGTACACGAAGCTGAAGCCGAGAACCGTGCCGTGGTCCTCCCCGGCGTCCCCCTCCAGGAGGGCGAGGAAGGGGTGCTGCTGATGGCTGCTGGTACCCCGCCGGCTCTCCACGGACTGCATTCCCGGGTAGAGGGCCCTGGTATGGATATGCCGTTCCCGGTTGTGGGCGCCGGAAAGCTGCATCAGGGTGAAATCGGAATGCTCCAGGTCCAGGCAGAGGCTCATGACCCTTTGGAGGACGATCCTTTCCCCTCCCCCGTTGCGGATTTTCACGGTGCGGGTTATCACGTCCCGGCGGGTAAAGACCGTATAGACCAGATCGCAGAGCAGGCCTGTCAGGGGGTCCTCCAGGGTGAGGACGAGGGTATCCGCTTCGGTGTCATCCTCCACATAGACCGAAGGAAGGCCGGTAAGAGCGGGTTTCCCCGCCAGGATCCGGTGCTCCCGGTACTCCAGGTCCAGGGACATGCTTCCGTCGGGGCCCACCGCCTGCAGGGCGGGGGAGCGCAGGTCGGTCCTTCCCCAGGCGCTGTACTCCAGGGGCAGGGAGTCCAGGGAGAAGGAGCGGTCCTCCGCCGTGGGATTGGGGGAGAAGGATCGGTCCCGGCGGAGGATCTCCCGGCTGCCCTTCCGCTCCCTCAGGGAGCCGAACCACCCCCCGTGGGCGGGATATTTGTCCCGGATCAGCTCGATGAAGTAGCTGGAGGCGGGGGTTTTCAAATGGAACAGCCGGTCCGCTTCGCGAAACTCAATGCTCATGGGAGATCTCCTTTTTCCTTGACCAGAATAGATTAGCCCTTAACGGCGCCGGATGTCATGCCCTCTCCCAGCTGATTCTGGAAAATCATGTACACTCCGATGGAGGGAATGGCCATAATCACCAGGCAGGCATAGATGACTTCGGGGCGGGCCCCGTGGATGGAGGAGGTCAGGGAGACCACCGCCAGGGGCAGGGTCCTCATCTCCTCGGTCCGGGAGAAAAGCAGGGGATTCAGATAATCATTCCAGGAGTTGATGAAGGCGAAGACGATGACGTTCACCGTGGCCGGGCGGCTCAGGGGACCGTAAATCCGGGACCAGATAGTAAAGAATCCCGCCCCTTCAATCATGGAGGCTTCCAGCAGTTCCGTGCCCAGGGAGTCGTAGTAATTCCTGAGGATCAGAATGGCCACGGGCATCCAGAATGTCGCCGCGGGAAAGATCAGGGCGGGGTAGGTATTGATCCAGCGAAGGAATTTCATGGTCTGGAACAGGGGGGTGATAAAGCAGAGCATGGAGATGGACATGGTCAGCATGATAAGCAGAAAAAGGGCGTTCTTGCCGGGAAAGCGGATTTTGGAGAAGGCGAAGGCCGCCGGGGAGGCCACGAGCAGAATGAGGGAGACCTGCATGAAAGAGACGAACAGGCTGTTGAAAATCATGCGGATCACGGGAAAGCCGGAGGTGAAGAGGAAGGTGTAGTTCCTGAACCCGGACACGGCGAAGGAGGAGATCACCACATTGCTGAGGGGGACCAGATAGAGGAGAGCCAGAAGGATGAGAACGGCCTGGATGATGAATTTCTGTCTCAGGGTGAGATTGGTAAACATGTCAGGCCTCCTGCCTTTTTTTGTTGAATGTCAGCTGCACCGCGGAGAACATGACGCTCAGGGCGATCATGATGACGCTGATCGCGGCTCCGTAGCCGGCCTGGGAATTCCGGGCCACCGCCTGGTAGAGGAGGGTGGCGGGGAACTGGGTGGCGTTACCCGGGCCCCCTTCGGTCAGCAGCCAGACGATGTCGAAGGTCTTAACCGACCCGACGATGCCCAGGATGATGACCGTGGTGTGGGTCGGTCCCAGGCCGGGCCATACGATGCTCCCCAGGGAGCGCCAGAAACCGGCCCCGTCTATCTGGGCCGCCTCGAAGACATCCTCGCTGATGGTGGTCAGCCCGGCGATGTAGTAGACCATCTGGGCGCCGGTCCACTGGAAGATATTGGCGGCGATGATGCACCAGAGAGCGGTTCGGGGATCCCCCAGCCAGGTGCGGACCAGGCCGTCCAGGCCGACGCCCCGGAGGAAGGTGTTCAGAAGGCCGAAATAGGGTTCGTAGAGGCCCATGAAAGTCTGGGCGATCACTACGGTGGACAGGGTGACGGGAATATAGAAAAGGGCCCGGAAGAACCGGCTGCCCTTGAGTTTCGATCGCAGGAGGAGGGCCATAATGAGCCCCAGAAACATCTGTACGGTGACTGTGAAAACCATAAAGAGGAGCACGTTGATCAGCGCCCTGGCGGAGAGGGGATCCTGGAAAAGGAGGATGTAGTTTTTCAATCCCCGGAATTCCATGGTTTCCGGCAGCAACCCGTTCCATTTGAAAAGGCTGAGTCTTATGACATAGAAGAGTCCGTAGAAAACGAAAACACCCAGAAGAAGCATTATCGGGGTTACAAAAAGATAACCCGAAAGGGTTTCCGCCTTTTTCATTTTAAGAAGGGAGCCGGAGGATTTTTTTTTCATTGTTTACCATCCATAAAAACCGCCGGCACAGGGGAGTGGCCGCTGATGCCGGCGGGGTAAGCCTATTTCTCGGAAACCGCCTGCAGGGCGTCCAGTTCAGCTTTGACGTCCTTTCCGGCGACAACGTTCTGAACGACGATGCCCATCTGGTTGAAGACGGCGGGATTGGCGACGCCCCGGGGACCGGCCATGTTGTTGTTGGTCATGTCCACGATCGTGTCGACCCCTTCGGAGGAAGCCCTGTCCTGGTAGATGGACTTGTTGAGGGAAGCTCCCTTGAGGGTGGGGATGAGCCCGGCGCCGGGCCGGCCCGTCTCATAGGTCCTGCCTTCACCCACCAGCATGTAGTCGAGAAGGTTAACGGCATAGGGCAGTTTGAATTCCTTGATGTCCCTGTTGATGGCGATGCCGATATCGATGCCGCCCAGAACCACCGGTTTGCCCCCGGCGAAATTGGGAACGGGGAAGGCGCCGAAAACGTCGTCATCGGTGGCCCTTCCGCCCCTTCTGTCCGCATAGGGAACCCCCGCATCGTTTTTGTTGGAGGGTTTGGAAAGCATGCCCACGGCCCAGCCCCCGTTAAAGTGCATGGCCGCTTTGCCGTCGGCCCACATGCCTATGGAGTCTTCATAGACGGAGACGCCCAGCATTTCCTTTTCCAGAATGCCCTCGTCCACCAGATCCCTGAGGATGGACATGGCCTCCACGAACTGGGGGGCATTCCACTTGACCTCGCCCCGGTCGGCCCTTTCCGTGATGCCCGGCTCTACCATATTGGCGAACATGGCGAAAACGTCCCCGTTGAACCAGCTGTCCTTAAGGCCCACGGAAAGGGGAAGCTTATCGGGATAGGTCTTTCTGAGTTTGGCGAAGGCCTCCTTCATGGATGCCAGATCGGTGGGGATCTTTGTGATGCCCGCCTTTTCAAAGTAGGTGGCGTTGTAGTAGACAAACATGGTGGAGGAGGAGCCCATGGGGGCTATGGCGATTTTATCTCCCCCGGAACGGACCCGGGCGTCCTCCACGACCGCATCCACGAGCTTGGAGAGGACATCCCTGGCCGGAACGGTCAGGTCCATGGCGAAGGGGGCGTACTGGGTCAGGAGGGTACCCGGCTGGAGACAGAAGAGGTCCGGTCCGGAACCGGCGGCGAACTCCGCCTGAAGCTTCGCTTTGTATTCATCCATCTGACTGCTGCTGGGCTGCAGATCCACATTGGGGTACAGGGCCTCGAAACCCTTTTCCAGAATGACGAAATCCTCCGCCGTGGGAAGAGTCCAGGTGGACCAGGATAATTCAATCGTCTCCGGCTCCTTGGCTTCACCCCTGCCGTTGGCGAATAGGGCGAAGGGAAGAATGGCGAGCAGAAGGGAAAACCTGAATAACTTTTTCATAAAATGCTCCTTTGGTGATATAAGACCGGCGGCGGGAAGGACCGTCGCACCCCGTCTTTTGGTTACGGTAACACGGTTTTTTCAGTTTGACAAGAAAAATCTGTAAACGCTTTCAGTATATTTTCTATGGTTTTCAGCCAGATGCCCTCTGAGGTGTTATACGTTGGGTTTGGGTACATTTACGTTGACAAGGGGGGGATTGCCTTTTAAACTGTTTGTGAAAACGATTTCAGTTATTTTCTGTAAAAATGAGGAGATTTTCCTTGCTGACAATTAAAGACATCGCCCGGGAAGCCAATGTTTCCATCGCCACGGTCTCCCGGGTTCTGAACAACCGGTCGGTCAGACCCGATTCGCAGCTGCGGGTGGAAGCGGCCATAAAGAAACTGGATTACGTGCCCAATACCATAGCCCAGGGGCTTATGGGGAAGCAGACGAAGGCGGTCGGGGTCATGGTGACGTCCCTGACGAATCAGTATTATATGGAAATCACCGAGGTCCTGGAAAAAAGAACCGCCGCGGAGGGCTCCATGTTGATCCTCTGCTCCACCGACGGGGATCATGGCCAGGAGAAGACCTACCTGAAAAGCCTCGTGGCCCGCCAGGTGGACGGGATCATCATTGTAGACCCCTCCCTGGAAAATTATAATAACGGCCTTTTCACCGAGATAGGCAGGCGGACGCCCCTGGTTCTGATTCACTCTTACCCGGGCTTTTCCGGTTTCAATATCGTATCCATCGACCAGTATCTGGGTATGGCCAAGGTCATGGAATACCTCTGGAATGAGGGGCACAGGAGAATCGCCTTTCTGAGGGGTCAAATCGGTTACTCCTATGATATCAAGGAGCAGTGCTGGAGGGATTTCCTGAAGAAAAAGGGAATCACGCCGACCCCGGAGGATCTGATCGTGGTGGAACAGGGGAATACGGAGGATGCCATCCCCCTGGTTCAGAATTCCTTTCACGGGATATTCCAGAAAAACCCGGGAGAGAGGCCTACCGCCGTATTCGCCTGCAACGACCTGATGGCATCCGCCGTGATGAACAAGGCCGTGGCGGAGGGGCTGTCACTGCCCGGGGATATCTCCGTGGTTGGCCACGACAACACCGCCGTGTCCCAGTACAGCTATCTTCCCATGACCACGGTGGACCTGAAGCTGGGCAGCCTGGCCAACGCCGCCGCCGACCTGCTCCGCCATGCCATGGACCCCCTGGACAGGGAACCCCGCCGAGTCCTCCTGGAGCCGGAAATCGTCGTCCGGGCCTCCTCCGGCCCGCCCCTGATTCAGTAGCTCCGCCGCCGGATCAGAGAGTCGTCCACCTGCTCCGCGGTAAAGGTCCTCTCGTCGGTGACGATGCGCATGGGAAGGTCCTTCCCCTGCATAAGGTCCATGACCGCCTTCATCACCTGATCCCCCAGGAGGGGTGTGCACTCCACCACGAAATTCATCTCCCCCTTCCTCAGGGCGCTCAGGGCCGCCCGGGTTCCGTCCACCGAGATAAGCTTTATGTCCTCCCCCGGCTTCAGCCCCCTCTCCCTGATGGCGTCTATGGCTCCCAGGATCATGTCGTCGTTATGGGCGAAGATCACCTCCACCCCGGAGGGGACATGGGACTGCAGGTAGTCGGCAACGATGGCGTATCCCCCTTCCCGGGTGAAATCCCCCGTGCCGGAGAACAGGATCCGATAGGGCCCCTCCCCGTCGATGATTTCCGCGAACCCCTCGTGCCGCTCCACCGTGGGGGTGGCCCCGCTGGTGCCCCAGAGCTCCAGGATGCGGGCGCCCTTATCCCCGTACTGGCGCAGGATCCAGCGGGCCGCCCGGCGCCCCTCCTCCCGGAAATCCCCCCCGATGAAGGTCATGTAGAGCTCCTCGTCGGGGGAGTTGATCTTCCTGTCCGAAAGGAGTACCGGAATGGCCGCCTCCCGGGCCTCCCGCAGGACCTCTTCGTACCCCTCCTCCACGATGGGGGAGAGGAGAATCACATCCACCCGCCGGCGGATGAACTCCCTCAGGTGAGCTATCTGGGCTTCCTGGTTCTGGTCCGCGTCCCGGTAGATCAGGTCTATGTCGAACTCCTTGGCCGCCTGGATGATGGATTTGGTATTGCTGACCCGCCACTGGCTCTCGGTGCCCACCTGGGCATAGCCCAGGGTGATGCCGCTCCCCCTCTCCCGGGGCAGCAGGGTCCCCTCCCCCAAATCCCGGCTTTCGCCGGAGACGATGCGGCTCCGGAGGATCACCTGCTTCGGCACCCCGGTCCGGCGGTTGAGGATGTCTAGGGCGAAGCGGACCGCCTCCCTGCCCCCGGTGCTGCTCTCAACACTGGAGTGGATAAGCCCCTGAGCCACCAGATCACCGCTCCCGCTCTCCCCGGAGGGGCTGTCCGTCCCCACGATGGGAATATCCCTCCTCCCCAGGGCCACCAGGGCCCGGGAGACGCCCAGAGCCAGGCCGTCCGTATGGGTATAGATGGCGTCGATATCATCCAGGAGCCCGGGATTCTCCAGGAGAAGGTCCTCCGCCCGGTCCCGGTTCTGGGGCGTGACGATCAGTGGCTCCCCCAAACGGATGGCGGGATAACGGCTTTCCGCCTCCCGGTGAAGCCCCCGGCTGCGGCTGCGGGAGGAGAGCTGGTCCAGGGGGCCGGAAATCTCCAGCACCCGGCCGCCCTCCGCGCCCAGGAGCCGGTGGAGGGCCAGGGCCCCCAGGCGGCCGATGTTTTCGTTGTCCGGGCCGATGAAGAGGGTGTAGTCGTAACCGTCCACCACCCGGTCCAGGATAATGACGGGAATGGTCCCGTAGATGCCGCTGATGACGGGGGTCATCCTTTCCACGTCGCAGGGGGAGATGATGAGCAGATCGATGCCGAAGCCCATGAGCTTGTCGATATCCTCCATCTGCTTCTCCGTGCTCGACGCGGCGTCGGTGAAGATGACCGACAGGAAGGGATACCGGTCCGCCTCCTCCTTGAGCTCCCGGTTCAGCTGGATCCGCCACTCCTCCAGCATGCTGGAATTGGAGACCCCTATGAGAAATTCAATCTTTTCCAGGTGGCTTACCCGGCAGGACAGCAAAGGGAAAAGGAGAAACAGCAGAAGGAGGGGTAAAGCCTTTCTCAGCATCGTTCCTCCATCATTCTCCGGTAGGCCAGGGGGGACTGGCCCACGGTTTTCTTGAAGGCGTTGCTGAAATAGTGCTGGCTGGTAAAGCCGGTCTTTTCGGCGATCTCATAGATCTTCCAGTTCCCCCGGGTGAGCATCTCCATGGATCTTTCGATGCGGTAGCCGTTCAGATAGTCCATGGGGGACCGGTAGAGCTCCTGCCGGAAGAGGCGGCCCAGATGGCCCGGACTCACGTGGGCGCTTTCGCTCAGCATGGTCAGGGAGAGGCCCGGATCGGCGTAATTTTCCTTCACGTACTCCACGGCGCTCCTCACCTGGGGGGAGTAGCGGGTATCCCGGCGTATCCCCTCCAGAAGCTCCCCGTAGAGGCGGCAGAGATCCCCCACGCTCCCCACCCCTTTCCTGTCCATATCCACGGGCAGGGGGAGGGAATCCTTAACCCTCCGGGAGAGTTCCGCCTCGCCCCGGGAGAGAAGGTACACCACCTGGCCGGACTGATTGATAAACCCCAGAACCTTCCCCTCCGGGGGAATCACAAGGTCGGCGGCCCTTTTGATCTCCCGGGGGATCTCCGACTTGTCCGAATAGGTCAGGGGGAACTCCCCCTCCCGGCCGGGCAGATCCTTGCGCCGGGAGATCACCAGCAGCTCCGCCGGGAAGCTGACCCTCTTTTCCAGAAACCGGAGCCGCTCCGCGCAGTCCCGGGCGTCGATCAGGTTCAGGGCCAGGAGGTTCAGGCACCGTTCGGCGGCGAATTCCAGGGTATCCTCGAACTGCTCCTGCATCAGGTTCAGGGAGCGCTGCTCGTCGATAAAGGCTTTGGCCTTGTCCAGGAGGGCGAAGAAGGGCTCCTCCATGATGGGCTTGAGAAAGTAATCGAAGACCCCCAGCCTCAGGGCCCTCTGGGCGTAGGAGAAATCGGAGTAGCCGGTCACCACGATGACCAGGATCTCCTTCTCCAGGGAACCGAGCTTCTCTGTCAGCTCCAGTCCGTTCATATAGGGCATGTTGATATCCACGAAAATGATGTCCGGCAGCAGGGCGGCGGCCTTCTCGTAGGCGTCCACCCCGTTTTCCGCATCCCCCACCAGCTCTACCGTTTCGTCGGTTCTCAAAAAGCCGGTGAGTCCCTTCCGGATAATCTCCTCGTCGTCGGCGACCATGACACTATACATTTTTAAAATCCTCTCTTTTGTAGATAAGGGGGAGATGGAGGGTCACCACCGTCCCCCGGCCGGGCCGGCTCTCCAGGCTCAGGCCGTAGGCGGGGCCGCAGTAGAGATGGATGCGGTCGTTCACGTAGTAGAGGCCGAAGCTGTCCCGGGGGGCGTCCCCCTTGAGCCCCTCGTTCAGGGCGTTTATCTTCTCCTCCCCCATGCCGCTCCCGTCGTCGGAAACGGTGAGGTAGAGGCTTTTTTCCCGGACCTCCCCCCCGATGGATATGGTCCCCTGCCCCTCCCGGGTCTTGAGCCCGTGGTAGATGGCGTTCTCTATCAGGGGCTGGAGAATCAATTTGGGCAGGAGGTAGTGATGGATCCGGCGGTCCACATTGATCTCGTAACGGATTTTCTCCCGGTAGCGGATGCCCTGGATGTAGAGATAGTTGGAGCCGTGGGAAAGCTCTTCCCCCAGGGAGATGATGTCCTGCCCGTGGCTGAGTCCCACCCGGAACATGGTGGTGAGGGCGTCTATGAGCCGGACGATATCCCCCGCCCCGTAGTCCCGGGCCATCCAGTTGATCGTGTCCAGGGTGTTGTAAAGGAAGTGGGGCTTGATCTGCTCCTGCAGGGATTTGAGCTGGGCCTCCTGCTTGTCGTGCTGCTCCTTGTAGACCATCTGGATCAGGTTGTTGATCTCCCGGATCATGAAATTGAAATTCTCCCCCAGCTCCCCCACCTCGTCGGTGTACTCCCTCCGGAAGGTGATGGAGAAATCCCCCTCCGCCGCCCGGCCCATGAGGGCTTTGAGATCCATGAGGGGGTGGACCAGGGTTTTGGTCAGGAAGTGGAAGAGCACGTAGAGGAAGAGGAGGATGGCGAAGCTGAGGAGGATGACCAGGTAGTAGGTCCGGACCAGCTTCCCCTGGATCTCGTCCACGGAGAATACCCCCACCACCTTCCAGTCCGGGTTCCCAACGGGGCGGCTCTCGATCTGATAGGTCTCCTCCAGGATGTTCACCCGCACCGAATCCTCCTCCCCGGTGAACCAGCGGGGGCTGACCCGATAGACCACGGGATTCACCGGGGTATAGACGATCCGGTACTCCTGGTCGTAGACGAAGACGAAGCCCTTTTCCAGGATGGAAATGTTCTCTATGGCCTGCTCTATGACCGAATGGGCGATATCCAGCAGCAGCACCCCCAGGAAATTTCCCTCCCCGTCCCGTATGGAGCGCACCAGGAAAAAGAGGTCGTCCCCGCTGGAGGAGTCGTTGCGGAAGACCTCCCGCCCCACGGCCGTGCTGTAGATGAAGCTCTCCTCCCCCCCCGTCCGGGCCCGGGCGAACCACTCCTGCTCCCGCACCGGATCCCGGCTGACCCGGGAGATCCCCGAGGAGATCCACCGGTCGTCCCGCCCCACGATCAGAATGCCGGCGATCTCCGGCTGGGAGGCGAGGAGGTTGTCGAAATCCCGTTTGATCTGCTCCCCCTCCTCCCGGGGGGCCCCTTCTC
This sequence comes from Spirochaetaceae bacterium, assembly GCA_003246505.1. GTDB lineage: Bacteria > Spirochaetota > Spirochaetia > DSM-2461 > DSM-2461 > SZUA-368. Next base: position 12,301 of record QKAI01000477.1, read on the forward strand.
GGGAGAGAAAGTCGCCGATCTCCTTCTTGTCGGCCATGTAGGAGGCCAGATTCTCTATGGCCCCCATGTAGATGCGGATGCTGCTGCTCACCTGGGAGGTGAGCTGCTTCGTATAGGTCCGGGCCGAATCCCCCGCCTGCCGCAGATAGTAGGAACTGGCCGCCAGGGTGTAGACGGCCAGGGGGATCATGGCCGCCACGGTGAAGGAGATCATGAGTTTGCTGCGGAGCTTCTGATTCAGAAACCGTCGGAACAGTCGGGTCATAGGCCTCCTATTGTAACACGGTTAGGCCACCCGGATGAGACGCTTTTTCCGGGCCTGCTCCCCATTCACCGACATGGCCCTCTGGATTATGATGAAGAGGCAGAGCAGGGCCGCCACGGTGACCTTGGTCCACCAGGTGTTCAGGTTCTGGTAGGTGACCACCGTCTGGATGAGCCCCTGGATCAGCACCCCGATGGCGGCCCCGAAGATCGACCCCACACCGCCGGTGAGGAGGGTACCCCCTATGACCGCCGAGGAGATGGCGTCCAGCTCCATGCCGATGTTCTGCAGGGAGTAACCCGCCAGGGTGTAGAGGCTGTAGACCACCCCCCCCAGGGAGGCGCAGAAGCCGGAGATGCCGTAGACCATGACCCGGGTCCCCCTGGCCGGCAGGCCCATGAGGGAGGCGGACTGCTCCGATCCCCCCACGGCGTAGACGGTGCGCCCGAATTTGGTGAACTTGAGCACGAAGGCCGTGGCCAGCACAACGGCGATGGCGAAGAGGGCGTAGAAGTAGATCTTGGGGTGCTGCCGTCCCAGGGTGAAGCGGATTTTGGCCAGGGCCACCTTCAGGTAGAAGGGGTTCTTGATGGCGATGGCCGCCTTGCTGATGATGGAGCAGAGGGCGCGCATGAAGAAGAGCCCCGCCAGGGTGACGATGAAGGGCTGCAGATCGAATCGGACGATGAGGAATCCCTGCAGGGAGCCGAAGGCCAGGCCGATGAGAAGCACCAGGGGGATCACCACGCCGCTGGGGACCCCCTTCTCCAGCAACCAGGCGGAGAAGACGCAGGTGAAGGCCACCACCGAGCCGATGGAGATGTCGATTCCCCCGGTGAGGAGCACGAAGAAGATGCCCGTGGTCGCCACGATGAGGTAGGCGTTGTCGTTGAACAGGTTCAGGAAAGTGGAGATCCGGAACCCGTAGAAGAGGATGCCCCCCAGATACATGACGGCGAAAAGGGCCAGGGTGATGGTCAGGAGGGAGATCTCCGAGAAGTTTCGTTTCCGTTTCATGAGACAGCTTCCTTCGCCGGAATCAGCTTGAGGCCGATCTTTTCCGACTGGATGAGGGATATGGTTATGACCAGGAGGGCTTTGACCAGCTGGATGACCTCCGGGGGCACCCCCATGGCGTAAATGGTTGTGGTGATACTCTGGATGATCAGGGCGCCGAAGAGGCTCGCCCCCAGGGAGAAGCGCCCCCCCGTGAGCAGGTTGCCCCCTATTGCCACGGAGAGAATGGCGTCCAGCTCTATCATGAGGCCCGCGTTGTTGCAGTCCGCCCCCTTGATGCCGGAGCTTTCGATGAGCCCCGCCCCCGCCGCGGCCAGGCCGCAGAAGACGTAGACCAGGAGCTTGATGTTCTCCACCTCTATGCCCGCCAGGCGGCTGGATTTTTCATTGATACCGGAGGAGGCCAGAAAGAGGCCGAAGGCGGTTTTCTTCGTGAAGACCAGCGCCCCGGCGAAGAGGGCCATGACCAGGTAGAGGGGAAAGGGAAGTCCCAGGATGTATCCCCCGTTGATGAAGTAGTAGGCCTGGGAATTGACCGTAATGATCTTGCCGTTTGTGATGAGCTGGGCGATGCCCCGGCCCGCCACCATGAGGATCAGGGTGGCCACCATGGGCTGGATCTTCACCCGGGAGACCAGAAAGCCGTTCCAGGCGCCGCACAGGGCCCCCGCCGCCAGGGCCAGGACCAGGGCGAAGAAAACGCTGCCCTGGAGGGCGGGGAAGAGGTTCCCCCGGATCACGCTGCAGGCGATGGCCCCGGCGATGGCCATGACCGACCCCACGGAGATGTCGATGCCCCCCGAGGCGATGACGAAGGTCATCCCCATGGCCAGGAGCATCAGCTTGCTTCCGTTCCGGAAAATATCGATGAGCCGGCCGTAAAAGTGGCCGTCCATGATGGTGATGCTCAGGAACTCCCCCCCCGAAATGAGGGTATTGAAAACAAGGATGGCAAAGAAAACCATCGAGGGCCAGAAGATCCTCCCGTCCCGGTATTTTTTTATAAGTTTCATCGTCACGCCCCGCCTCCCGCGATGGACCGCATGACCCGGGATTCGGTAAGGGAATCACCGGCCAGCTCGCAGACCACGGAACGGTCCTTGAGGATGACCATTCTTTCGCAGCAGCGCATCATTTCGTCAATTTCCGAGGAGATGAAGATCACCGACATGCCCTCGCCGGCCAGGCCGATCATGATCTTCTGTATCTCCGCCTTGGTTCCCACGTCTATCCCGCGGGTGGGTTCGTCCAGTATCAGGATCCGGGGATCCGTGGCCAGCCAGCGGGCCAGGATCACCTTCTGCTGATTCCCCCCGCTCAGGTTTTTCACGGCCCGTTCCGCATCGGGGGTCTTGATCTGCAGAAGGTCGATGAATTTATCGGTCATCCGGTTCACCTCTTCCGGGTCCAGGGGCCTGGTTATGCCCTGTTTCGCCTGGAGGGCGAGCATGATGTTGTCCCTCACTGACAGGTCCCCCACTATGCCCTCCACCTTTCTCTCCTCGGGGCAGAAGGCCAGGCCCGCCCGGATTCCCTCCAGGGGGGTCTTGAATTGAACCGCCTCCCCGTCCAGGGTCATCTCCCCCCCGTCGGCCCGGTCGGCGCCGAAGATCAGCCGGGCCGCTTCGCTCCGCCCCGATCCCAGGAGTCCGCCGAAACCGAGGATTTCCCCTTTCCGTATGGTCAGGTTCAGGGGGCTGATGGTTCCCGATTTATAAAGGCCCGCCACATCCATGAGGGATTCCCTGTCCGGGGATTCGCCCCTTTCCGTCAGGCCGCCGGCCAGTTCGCTGTAATCCTTGCCGATCATGCGGCCCACCAGGCTCACCCTGTCCAGGTCGCCGGTTTTTTCGGTGCAGACGTAGCGTCCGTTCCGGAGCACCGTTATCCGGTCGCAGATCTGGTAGACCTGGTCCAGAAAGTGGGTCACGAAGATGATCCCCATCCCCTCGCCGCGCAGGCGGTTCATTACCGAGAAGAGCTTCTCCACCTCCGAGTCGGTCAGGGAGGAGGTGGGTTCGTCCAGGATGAGGATCCGGGCGGAAATGTCGCAGGACCGGGCGATGGCCACCATCTGCTGGACCGCCACGGAGTAGTTGTCCAGGGCCCGGGTCACGTCTATGTCCAGGTCAAAGCTCCGCAGCAGATCCTTCGACCTTTGTTCCATGGTTTTCCAGTCGATAAATCCCCACGCCGTCCGGGGTTCCCGGCCGATGTGGATGTTCTCCGCCACGGACAGGTTGGGGCAGAGGTTCACCTCCTGGTATACGGTGCTGATCCCCGCATGCTGGGCCTGCAGGGGGTTTCTGACTTTCACGCTTTTCCCGTCCAGGAAAACCGAGCCCGATGTGAGGGATTCCGCCCCGGTCAGCACCTTGATCAGGGTGGATTTTCCCGCCCCGTTCTCCCCCAGCAGGGCATGGATCTCCCCGGCTTTCAGCTGGAAGGGCACATGATCCAGAGCCTGGACGCCGGGGTATTCCTTGCAGATGTCTTTCATATCCAGAAGTATTCCGGAATTCATGGTGTCTCTCCTAAAAAACCGGCCCCCGAAGGAGCCGGACGGTTATGGATCAGTACTGTCTGGTGGGAAGATCCTTGGCGGCCGTGTCGGCGCGGTAGATCCCTTCGTCGGACTTGATCCAGCGGGGAAGGGTCTTGCCCGCTTTCAGATCGGCGGCGGCCTGGAAGAACTGGGGGGCCAGGAGGGGGTTGCACTCAACGGTCACGTTGGCCTCGCCGGCGGCCATGGCTTCGAAGACGCCCTTGACCCCGTCGATGGAGACGGTGACGATGTCCTTGCCCGGTTTGAGGCCCGCTTCCTTGATCGCCTCGATAGCGCCCAGGACCATATCGTCGTTGTGGCCGTAAACGCCCTTGATCTCCGAACCGTAGGTCTTGAGGAAGGATTCCATGACCTCCTTGCCCTTGGCCCGGTTGAAGTCGCCGGTCTGGGAACCCAGAATCTCGATGCCCGGGAACTGCTTGGCGATGGTGTCGTCAAAGCCGGCCTTTCTGTCGTTGGCCACGGAGGCGCCCACGGTGCCTTCCAGCTCCACGATCTTGCCCTTCCCGTTCAGGAGGCGGCCCATTTCCACGGCGGCGTTCTGCCCCTCCAGGATAAAGTCGGATCCGATGAAGGTGGCGTAAAGGGAGTCGTCCACGTCCGCTTCCCGGTCAAGGAAGATTACGGGGATTCCCGCTTCCTTCACTTCCATGAGAACCGCGTCCCACCCGGTTTCCACGACCGGCGCCAGGCCGATCACGTCCACGCCCATGTCGATGAAAGAGCGGATGGCCTTGATCTGGTTCTCCTGTTTCTGCTGGGCGTCGGCGAAGTGAAGTTCGATGGTATCGATATTCCGGCTGGCATACCACTGGAGAGAGGCGGTTTCCGCGTCCCGCCAGCCCGACTCCTGGCCGATCTGGGCAAAGCCCACCACCAGTTTGCCGCTGCCGGTCTCGGTTTTTTCCGCCGAACCGTTGGCAAAAGCGAATCCCGCCGCCAGGGCGAGGCATAGAAGAATCCCTAAAATCTTTTTCATGATTTATTCCTCCTAAAATGAATGAATTCAGAATAAACCCGCTTTTTTACGCCGTATTTAGAGAGATTGAACCTGTTTTTGCGAATTCCGCATATTTTACCAGCGGCCCTGAGACTTCAGGGAACCGGCGAGATACTCCTCGGCCCGGCGCCGGCAGCCGGGGGAGAGATTGGACGGAAGGTCATGGAGGGAAAACAGACGCACCTCTTCGATCTCCCGGTCCCCTTCGGCGGAGAAGGTGAAATCCTCCCCGGAGAAGAGGGCGATGGAGTCGCTTTTTCCTTCGGAATAGTCATTGTAGATGCCGATAAAGAGGAGATTCCCGACCATTCCCCCCGTCTCTTCCCGCACCTCCCGGTAGGCGGTCTCCTCATAGGTTTCCCCCCGCTTGACCCCGCCTCCGGGAAAAAACCAGAGATTCTGGTAGGAGTGTTTCACAAGAAGAATTTTTCCCTCCCGGACCAGCATGACCCGGCTTCCGGAGGTTTTGGGACGGAAGATCTTCCAATAGAGGGTGGCCCCCGAATAGAGAGACCGCAACAGGATACCCATGGGCTTAGTCTACCACCTTTTTTGAAAAAAAATCTCCCCCCCCTCACATAAACTTCAAAAACATCATGAATTTCCCAAAGAGAGGGATATATTGGTCATTATGAAACTGAAAGCAGGTCACTACCTTTTAATTGCCCTTTTCCTTACCCTTAACGGATGCGATATGTTCGACGGGCTCTTCAAATCTCCCTCGACCATTACCATAAAAAACGAAACCTCCCGGGAGATCGCCAGCGTGGAAGTGCTGCTGGGAACGGAAGTAAGAACCGTGGACACGAACAGCCTGGGGCCCCGGGAGTCGCAGAAATACCATGTGACGACCAAATCGGTCTATACCCTGGATATCCGCTTCGCCGATGGAACCGGCTGTTCCCGCTGGGCCGACGTCACCGATGAGGAAAATGTTACTGTCCTGATTGAAGACAGATTATCCGACCGGGCGGTCTCCCTCTCCATGAGATAGGCCGGGGGGGATTATCCCCTTGGAGAAAAGAAAAGGATGATGGTATACTGTCATCCATGAAAGAAGGCAAAAGCACAAAGAGGTATTTTTTCTCCATCCTGACCCTCTTTTCGCTCATCTCCCTGATTCTCGTCGTTTCCTCCACCGCCTATTTCACAAACGAGACGACCCATATCATGACCGATGCCTTCGCGGAGAAGCACCAGAGGTCCATCAGCCAGCTCAGCTACCTTTTCGATAATATCCACGCCCAGCTGATCCCGGGCCTCAAGGAAGCCAGCAACAACACCTTCTTCTACACCAATCTCATGTATTCCCGCAACCTGACCACCTACCAGATCATGCTGGGCATGGACGCCCTTGACGATCTGCTCCTCTCCTATCCCCTGATCCATTCCATCTATCTTTATAACGGGCAGATGAATTTCTTCCTCACCACCACCTCCGGGCTGGAGTCGGCGGACAGTTTCTACGACAAGGAAGTCCTGGATATCCTGACCAATTTCGACAGCGGCTTCGTGGACTACTACTGGCCCCGGACGGGGGTCTTCACCCTCTCCCCCTACCAGTCGGATATTCTGATCGAAAAGCCGACCCTGACCCTGCTCCTGGGAACGACGCCCACCCAGAAGGCCCACCTCAAGGGAGCCATCATCGTCAACCTGGATATGGGGGAAGTGACCAATCTTCTCTCCGCCGGTTCGACCGAGGGGGAGGATGAGATTTTCATCTACAACCAGAACGGAGAGTTCATCACCCGCTCGGGGCAGCTCCCCCAGGAGATTCTGGAGCAGGCCTACAATAGGATACGCGAGACCGGAGGGGAGCAGGGGGTTCTCTTCGAGGAGGACCGACTCATCACCTATCAGTTCAACTACCGCCTGGGCTGGTATTTCATGGGAATCATGCCCCTGGAGAATATCAACCGGGAGATTTACAAGGTCATCAAGGCCATCACGGCGGTGATGATCATCTTCATGCTTCTGGCCTTTCTGTTCTCCTACTTCAGCGCCCGATTCATCTACCGCCCCATCAACCGGCTCCTCCATTTCGTCTCCTCCGGAGAGAGGGAGGGTTCCCTGCCCGTGGCCGGGAAGAACGAAATCTCCCTGATACAGGAGCAGTACATGCACCTGATGACCGAGAAGGACAGCCTGGTGGACTCCCTCCAGGACCTGAACGACGATTACCGGGTGGAGATCTTCCACTCCCTCCTGGAGGGGCATCAGTATCATTTCTGGCTCGACGAACTCCGGCCCCAGGACCAGGACCTTCTGAAGGGGGATCTGGGTCTCTACCTCTTCCAGATCGATGATTTTTTCGACGGCTGCGGCAAAATGGATCCGGAGCAGTTCCGGAAGATCCGGGAAAGCCTCCTGGAGGAGATGAGGAAGGCGCTGGACGAGAAGAATGAGCTGCTTATCGATATGACCGGCCGTAACCTTGTCTGCCTGGTGCCCCAGAAGGAGGGGACCCTGGACCGGATGGAGAAACTCCACGAGAAACTGATCCGCAGCCAGCCCCTGTCCCTGAGCCTGGGCTGTTCCTTCCGGGACAGGAACCAGCCCGCGGACCTGAACCGGCTCTACCGGGAGGCGGAGGAGAGGGCGGGGGAAAAATTCCTGACCGGCTTCGGAAAAATCCACAGGGACATCCCCCCCACCGGCGCCGATCCCATTCTTCCTTCCCGGTATATCGACAGCTTCTTCCTCTCCCTCCGACAGGGAGAGAGGGACCGCTGCCGGGAAAAATTCAACGCCATCCTCTCCTACCTCAAGGGGGGCACCTTCCGGGATTACCGCCAGTTCATCAATATCTTCGCCTACCGCTTTCTCATTCTCCTGAAGGACAGGAAGGATTCCCCCCTGGTCCCGCTGCTTATCCAGATCAGAAACAATCCCCAGACCCTGGAAACCCTGGAGAGCTTCACCCGGTTCTTCACCGATATCTACTCGGAAATCCTAAGCGAGAGAAGCCGCACCAACGGGAAGTGCCTGACCAACTACCGCCTCATAGAGAACTATATGAACCTCCACTTCCGGGATCCCTCCTTCTGCGTTCAGACCCTCTCCGAGCAGACCGGCCTCTCCCCCAACTATCTGAGAAAAATCTACCGGGAATTCTCCCCCATCTCCCTGTCGGACAGGATAAACGAACTCCGCCTGGAAGAGGCCTGCCGCCTGCTGAAGGAGACGGAGGATCCCATCAAGGAACTCTACGAGAGGGCCGGGTATTTCAACTACAACTCCTTTTTCACCTCCTTTAAGAAGGGGACCGGCCAGACCCCCGCCCTTTACCGGCGAAAGAATCAATCCGCTTAATAAACGGTAAATATACAAGTCGAAAGAGTCATATTTCTGAGTTTTCGTTAAAACGGTGAATAGACAGAACCTCTTTCTGGCCAAAGAATAGGGTCAAACATAAAAAGGTGTAACGATCGGTTACACCAAAAGGAGATTTTATGAAGAAATGGGTTGCCCTTTTTCTTGCGGTTTCTGCCTGTCTTTCCCTTTTTGCCAACGGAAAGTCAGATGCTCCCGCCTCTTCCGCAGGCGGAGTGACCTCTGTCGACTTCTATGTCTGGTCCGACGGAAACGACGAATACTCGAGATTTTTTGATTCCTTTAACGAACAGGGTCTTAACGTCAAGATCAATCCCAAGTACATCGTCCCCGCCGATTACGGTTCAAAGCTCACCACCCTGCTCGCCGGCGGCATTTCCATGGACGCCTACATGCAGAAGAGCCAGACCGATATGTTCCCCCAGTACTACAACGGCTATATCGAGCCCCTGAACGATCTCATGGCATCCCACAATTACGATTACAATCAGGTAAAGTCCTGGGACGCCTCCATCAGCATCGACGGCAAGGTCGTGGCCCTCCCCCACCGGGGCGGCAAGTACTACACCTACTACAATGCCAAGGCCTTCGAGGCCAAGGGCGTTCCCACCCCCACCGAACTGGTGCAGAAGGGGGAATGGACCTGGGACAAATACGTGGAGATCTCCCAGCTGATGTCCGACAACGACGAGAAGACCTTCGGGTCCTGCCTCTACACCTGGGGCAGCTGCTCCGTCTATCCCGCCGCCCAGGAGGGCATGAACTTCATCAACGCCGACGGTTCGATCGACGTGGACAACAGCCTGCTCAAGTCCTTCCAGATCAGAAAGACCCTGGAAGACGGCCTGGACAGCCCCAGGCTGGTGGACCTGAAAGTGACCAAGACCCACTACTCCCAGGTGTTCTACACAGGCATGGCTCCCATGCTGCTCATCGGCGAGTGGTTCCCCGGTACGGTTCAGAACGGTTTCAGCAAAGACCTGATCAAGGGTTACACCCTGGAAGATTTCCGCATTACCCGCCTGCCCTGCGATTCGGCGGACTACAACTCCATCGGAGCCCCTACCTTCGGACACGTTCATGCCAAATCCAAGAAAAAGGACGCCGCCTTCGAAGTTCTCGCCTGGATGGCCAGCCCCGCCGGAGCCCTGGTGGAAGCCAAGATGGGCTTCCTGCCCCCCATGGTTGACGACAAGGTTATGGAAGTCCTCTCCACCAACGTTCCGGACAAGACCTCCCTGGAGTACTTTACCGAAGACGTTCCCGTTAAGCCCTTCTTCTACACCAAGTACGGCAGCAAGGTGGAACAGATCATCAGCCAGTACGTGGAAAAGTACCTGCTCGGCGAAATCAGCGACAGCGAACTGATTCCCGCGTTCAAAGCGGAAATGCAGACCATCGTCGATACGACCAACTAAAAAAACCTAAACGGGGGGAGGAGCTATCCTCCCCCTTTTCGGAGTAAAACATAATGAATACCAAATCCCTGGAGAAGACCCCCTGGCCCACGGTGCTCAGCTTTCTGCTGCCCGGATTCACCGGGTTCGTTCTCTTCGTTTTCCTGCCCATGCTGTCCACCTTCCTCATTTCCTTCACCAACTATTCCGGCGGTCCCAACTGGAAGATCGTGGGCATAGACAACTACCTGACCATCGCCAAGGACAAGCACTTCCTCCAGTCCATGGTGGTCACCTTTAAATTTGTCGTCATCGGCGTGTCCCTGCAGATCATCATGGGACTGCTTTTCGCCTTAATCCTGAATAGAAATTTTTTCGGCCAGACCTTCTTCCGTAGCCTGTTCTTCATGCCCAACGTACTTTCCTCCGTTGGTATATCCCTGGCCTTCTCTCTCATCTTCCACCCCACCAAGGGCATCGCCAACCAGATGCTGGAGTTCGTCGGCCTGCCCGATTCCCCCTGGCTGACCGATCCCTCCACGGCCCTCCTGACGATCATCATGGTGGTGCTCTGGATGTCCTTCGGCTACTACATGATCATCTTCCTGGGGGGCCTCCAGTCCATCAACCCCTCCCTTTACGAAGCGGCGGACATAGACGGGGCCAACGGGGTGCAGAAGTTCTTCCGGGTGACTCTGCCCATGCTCAGCCCCACCATGTTCTTCGCCCTGACCATGTGCATCATCAACAGCTTCAAGGTTTTCGACCAGGTCTTCATGATGACCGGCGGAACCGACGGAGGCGGCCCCGCGGGGAGCACCAACGTGGTGGTGTACGACATCTACCAGAACTCCTTCCGGAATTTCCGCTTCGGCTACGCCTCGGCGGAATCCCTCATCCTGCTCCTCATCATCCTTATCATCACCGTAATCCAGTTCAACAACCAGAAAAAGTGGGTGACCTATGACATCTAGAATCAAAATCAGCAACATCCTGTCCAACATCATCATCCTGATCACCTCCTTCGTGGTCCTGGTGCCCATCTTCATCATCGTGACGGCGGCCTTTAAGAACGAAGTGGATATCTTCGAGCGGCCCGCCGCCCTGTTTACGGAAAATTCCGGCCTCTTCAACTTCCAGCAGCTGGAAATGTTTCCCCGGTATATCTGGAACTCCATCAAGGTGACCTTCTTCTGCACCGTCATCCAGCTGGGCACCGCCTCCACCGGGGCCTACGCCTTCTCCAAACTCAAGTGGAAGGGGCGGGACACCATCTTCCTCCTCTATCTCATGTCCATGATGATTCCCATCCAGGTCATCATCATTCCCCAGTTCATGATCATCCGCTCCTTCGGCCTCTACGACACCCATCTGGCCCTGATCATGGTGGCCTCCTTTACGGTCTTCGGGACCTTCCTCATCAAGCAGTTCTTCATGACCATCCCCGACTCCCTCCTGGAATCGGCCCGGCTGGACGGGGCCCACGAGTGGCTCATTTACTGGAAGATCGTCATGCCCCTGGCCAAGACGGTACTGGCCACGGTCCTGATCTTCTCCTTCCGCTGGTTCTGGAACGAGTTCTTCTCCGCCCTGATCTACCTGACCAGTCCGGAGCTCAAGACCCTGCCCCTGGGCATGACCGACTTCGTGACCGAATACATGGTCTACTACGGCCCCCAGATGGCGGCGGCCATGATCTCCATCATTCCCGTCATGATCCTTTTCATCTCCCTGCAGCGCTTTTTCATCCAGGGCATCACAGCCAGCGGCATAAAGGGTTAGGGAAAATGTTGCAGACACTTCTCTCCCGCATCTCCGAGGAGCTCCGGTTTCCCTTTCCCGCAAAGGAGTTCCTTCCCCCCGCCGGGGATGCCCTCTGGACCGGGCTCTCCCGGGAGACGAAGAGGGTTATCGAAGAGGAGGGGAGAAGGGCCCTCGGGGAGGAAATCCCCTCCCTGCCGGCCACCCTTTATGCCGATTTTTTCCGCACGGGAAACCGCAACCGCTTCGAGAAACCCTTTTTCGCCCGCCGGACCAATCTGATCCGCCTTGTCAAAGCCTACTGCCTGAACGGGGAGGGGGTTCTCCTGGACCGCATTATCGATTACGCGGACGCAATCTGCGGAGAGTGGACCTGGGTGGTTCCCGCCCACAACTGGCCCCTGGATAATCCCTTTCCCCCGGCGGATCCCCCCCGGGTGGATCTCTTCGCCGCAAATACTTCCTCCCTTCTCGCCCTGACAGTACACCTGCTCCGGGAGCCATTGGAACGGGAGGCGGGGCGGCTGACCGAACGGATAAGAAAGGAGTGTCGCCGCCGCTGCCTGATTCCCTTCATGGAGAACGACGATCACTGGTGGATGGGATATCTCCCGGAATACCGGGATCGGGTTCTGAACAACTGGAACCCCTGGATTACGGATAACTTCCTCCACACCCTCTTTCTCCTGGAGGAGGACCGGACGTTCCTTCAGAGAGGGGTTTCCCGGGCGGCGGAGATTCTGAATCACTACCTTGACTCCCTTCCCTCCGACGGGGGATGCGACGAGGGACCCTCCTACTGGGACCACGCCGTGGGTTCCCTCTTTGACTGCCTGGAGATCCTTGACCGGGGGGCGGGCGGCGACACGGGTCTCCTGACCGCTCCCTTCCTTAAGGAGGCGGCTTCCTATATCTACCGCACGCATATCACGGGAGATTATTTTATCAACTATGCCGACTGCATCGGCCGGCTGAATCACATGCCCGGGGGCCTTATGTACCGCATGGGGGAGGCCATGGGGGACGGGTCCCTCAAAGCCCTGGCCTCGGCTTTCCGCGCCCCCGCCGGGGAGGGGGACTTCCCCGAACTGAACGCCTTCTCCCCCCACAGGCAGATCCGGGATCTGACGGTTCTCTGGCCCGAGGAGGCGCCTGTACTGAGCCCTCCCGGACAGGACTGTTTCCCCCAGACCCAGGTGGGAATCGTACGGACTGAAAAATTCACCTTCTCCTGCAAGGGGGGCCATAACGATGAGAGCCACAACCATAACGACGTGGGCCAGTTCGTTCTCTACGGCAGAGGGGCTCCCTTCCTGGTGGACCCCGGCGTGGGAGACTATACCCGGGAGACCTTCAGCGACAAAAGGTACGGAATATGGACCATGCAGAGCGGCTGGCATAATCTGCCCCGCATTAACGGATATGACCAGCTTCCGGGCAGGGAGTACCGCTGCGGCCGTTTCGATTTCGGCGATGACCGCTGCCTTCTGGACCTGACGGAGGCCTATCCCGCCGGGGGGGAACTGGATTTCTGGCATCGTGAGTTCCGCTGGGCCGATAGGGAGTTGATCCTGAGGGACTCCTGGCGATTCACGGGAAGCAACCGGGACGTTCTCTGGAATTTCCTCTCCCTGGAGGAGCCGCAGAATCGGGGGGACGGAATCTCCCTGACCAATCCCGCCGGGGAATGCCTCACGTTAAGGACCGGCGGATTCACTCCCCGCTGGCTGCGGGAGTATCTCCCCTTTCCCGGGGAGGATGGCAAGATGGGAGCCTGGAAAAGGGAGGGGATCTGGCGTTTTCAGCTTCGCAGCCGGGAGCCCCTGAACCGGGAAGAATCTGTGGAGATAGGCTTTACCATAGAGTAAGATCACAGTATTTCTCCGAGAAAAAGTTTGAAATATGCCGTAGGGACGCTTATTATTTTACGTAGGAGCTCTCTATGAAATTATCAAGACTCCTGTTGCTCGGAGGAGTACTGCTTCTTCTTCTCTCCTGTCAGAAAAACAATCTCGTTCATAAAACAGAACTGTCCCCGCCACCTGCCGTAGCCGAAGAAAAACCCCGCGTCCTTTACATTAATTCCTATAATCCGGAATTTCCCTGGTCCGAGGGGATTCTCCGGGGAATTCTATCCGTTTTCCAGGCCTCCCTGACCAATA
>QKAI01000546.1 GCA_003246505.1 Spirochaetaceae bacterium
GGTAATACGGTAGGTAATACCTTAAGACGTGTTCTCCTTTCTTCTATTCAGGGATATGCTATTTCCGCGATTCGTGTTACCGCCTATGCGGAGGACGGATCTTCCCATGTGGTATCCAACGAATTTGAGCCCATACCCCACTGCGTGGAGGATACCCCTGAGATTATCGCCAACCTCAAGGCTCTGAAACTGAATCTTCCCGAGGATGTGGAAGAGATGACTATCAATATCGAGTGTAAGGGCCAGAAAGAGGTTACCGGAGCTGATTTTGAGAAAAACGGCGTTGAGGTCGTCAATGGGGACCACCATATCTGTACCCTCATGGAGGGAGCGAATATCGATATGGAAGTTCAGATTGATCTGGGACGTGGTTACGTCCCCGCTGAACTGCACGAGAAATATATAGAAACCATAGGTACGATACCGGTGGATTCCATTTATTCTCCCATAACGAAGGTGAAGTATACCGTTGAAAATACCCGGGTCGGTCAGAGATCGGATTACGATAAACTGATCCTCGAGGTATGGACCGACGGTTCCATCTCCCCTGAGAATGCCTTGGCCGAAGCTTCCAAGATCGCCAAGGATCATTTTACCGTTTTCATCAATTTCGATGAGGACAGTGTTATCGGCGATGAGGAAGTTGACGAGGAAGAAGAAAAAATCCGTCAGCTTCTTGATACTCCCGTAGAAGAGCTTGAGCTTTCCGTAAGGTCCAGCAATTGCCTCAAGAACGCGAATATCAGAACGATCGGTGACCTGACCAGAAAAACGGAAGACGAAATTGCCAAAACCAGGAATTTCGGTAAGAAATCTCTGACCGAGATCAAGGAAAGGTTGAAAGAGTGGAACCTGAGTCTGGGAATGGTAGATTATAGTGTTCTTAAGAACTCTATAAAATTGGAAAAGAAGAAGGAAGAGTAAGATGCACAATAGAATCGGATTTAACCGTTTAGGCCGGAAATCAAGCCATAGAAAGGCGCTTGAGAAAAATATGGTCACCTCTCTTCTTAAATACGAGAGAGTAAAAACCACCAAAGCCAAGGCCCGTGAAATTCGTAGAACCGCTGAGAAGATGATAACCCGGGCCAAGGTTGATTCTGTACACAACAGAAGAATCGTGGCTAAGACGGTGCAGGAAAAGGATGTTCTGAACAAGCTGTTCGTTGAGATTGCTCCTAAGTTCAAGGAAAGACCCGGTGGATACACCAGGATCCTGAAAATCGGCAGCAGACAGGGTGATGCCGCCGAAATGGTTATTCTTGAGCTGGTGGAAGAGGAACTCAAGACTGCCCCCAAGAAGGCAAAGAAAAAGGCCGCTACCAAGAAAGCAGCTCCCAAGGCTGAGGAAAAGGTAGAAGAGAAGGCCGCAGAGGAAACTCCCGCCGTAGAGGATGCCGCAGCTCCTGCGGAAGATAAGGCCGAATAAAGCGGATTTATCTGAACAAATTCTAAAAAACGGCAGCCCGAATGTCGATACTGAATAGGAAGGACTTTGTTCTTCCTATTTTTTTTGCTTTTGCAGGAGAGACATGCGAATCTCGACAAAGATCTCAGTCAGTTTTTTTCTCACGCTTCTCATCCTGTCGGCCCTGTTTTTTCTTTCCAGCGCGGGGATCTTCAAAGGGGTGGAGCTCCGGCTCTACAGGCAATCTGTCATAAACCGGGAGATCGGCCTTCTTCAATATTCCGATGATCTGATTGCCGATTATGGCAGAACCCTTACGGAGAAAGCCTCACTTTTCATACAATCGGGATCATTCAGTAATGTCTATGCCACGGAGCAGTCCGATTCGGATATCGTAGAGCGTGACAGGCTGATACAGAAGCTGAAGAGGGAACTTCCCGGGTTTCAGATTCTTCAGTTTGTAGACAGCGATAAACAGAGATTGCACTACAGCTCTTCCAATGAGGATATCCAGCTCAGAAATAACCAGAAGGTTGTTTACAAGAACTGGGAGAACCTGGCATCCTTTAATCCGGAGATTACCCTCTATGACACGGAGGAATCGGCCAGGGTGCCGGTCCATGTCTTCTGGGATGATGGGAAAAATGTCTTTATATACTCACTCCCTTCCTATGATAATTATGGCCTCTTTCGGGGTACAGCTCTATTTACTTTTACCCTGGAAGGGATAAAGCAGCAGTTCATTTCCGCCGGAATTATCTCCGATCCGAGTAAGGTGAGAATCATGGGGAACTCCGGTATGGTCCTGGGGCTCCCGGAGGAACTGTTCGACGAAACCAGGCCGACGGTACTGGCCAACTGGGAGAAGGATCTGCCCGACCTGGTTCTTCCCCTTATGGAGGATGATACCCGGGGCCGCTTCAGTCTGCTGAGCTATGCGGGCAATCTTCGCTGGGGAATGATTGTGCAGGACTCCTCCTTCACTCTTCCCGGCAGAATGCAATTCCTCTTTTATACTGTTTTTTTCATTACCCTCTTTCTCCTGTTTCTTCTCGTTTTAAGTTTTCGTCAGGATAGGATTGTCGTCCTTAACGAAAGGCTTAAGAAATTTCAGCTTGATTTTCTGAAGAGCTGGCTGGAAAACAGGGAGAAAATTGAGTGGGAAGCCTGGGACAGGGAACTTCAGTCCCGGAAAAATGAGTATTATAAGGAGTTCAAAAAGTCGCTCAAGCTCAAAGGGGAAGAGGGTGAGATTGACCGGCTCCTGGACAAGAACTGGCAGGAAGTCATTGAAATTCTGGCGATCTACCACAATAAGCAGAATGAGGACAGGAAAAGCAGCGGCATTGATCCGGATGAGTTGGAGAAGCTGATAAAGAAAGCCCTCGAATCGATACAGATCCCCCTGGCAGTGGAAGCGGCGGGATCGGTGAAGAATAAAAAATCCCCCCCCTCCGCTGCAGTAGCTAAGGGGGAAAGTCCTTTCGCGGGGATGAAGCCCGTCGATGTCCAGACTGTCGATGAAGATGCCGACGATTTTGATGCTCAATCCCGGACTGCGGGATCGACTGACGTCGGAGAGCTGGACGAAGTCGAAGAGCTGGATGAAGTCGAAGATCTGGACGAAGTCGAAGATCTGGACGAAGTCGAAGAGCTGGACGAAGTCGAAGAGCTGGACGAAGTCGAAGAGCTGGACGAAGTCGAAGAGCTGGACGAAGTCGAAGAGCTGGACGAAGTCGAAGAGCTGGATGAAGTCGAAGAGCTGGACGAAGTCGAAGAGCTGGAAGTTTACGAAGAGCTTTCTTCTGAAGATATAGCGGTAGGTCTTGATGATATAGAAGAGCTGCCCCTTGCGGAATCCGCGGGTATAAATGCACCCCCGGAAGGCTCCATCGGGATATCCGGAGGAGACGGGATATCATGGGAAGGAAGTGATATTATGACTCATGACGAATTGGACGGTGAACTGGAAGCCATAGAAGAGGAAACCGAAATAATTGATGACCTGGAAGAACTGGAGGAATTGAACGAAGAGGGTGAATCCACCCAGTTCCTCATCTCCCTGGAAGAGTTGCTGCGGGAAGGGGAAGCCGGGAAGATTCAGTCCGGGGAGGTCATGACCTCCGGAGGATCGGATAATCCGGATCATGAATTCGGAACCGATTCTCTCATCTCTATAAAATCGGAGGGTCTCTTCCCCGATGTCACCTTCGAGGAGGACGGTTTCCTCTTTACCGATACGGGGATTTCCCATCTTCCCGTTACGGCGCAGGGCTTTAATTTCGATGCCATCCGCAAGGGCTATGTGGATAATGAAAGGGGGGCCTACCGGGCGCTTCTGGATTATTCCCGCAAAGTGGATGCCCAGTGTGCTGTGATCCTGGCCCCCGGGGAAAGGGGATACAATGTGGTACTGTCCATAGGCATGAACCGCAACCCGGAGGATTCCCTCTTCGGGAAGGAAGACCGTATCAGCCGGGAGATTCTTGAAAACAGGAAAATTTTCGGTCTGGACGGGGCCAAGAAGAGCGGCATCCTGGGGGCAGACTGGGACTGGATCGCCTTCAAATATGTCAATTCCCTGCTCTTCCTCCCCCTCATCTATAAGGGCAAAGAGACCTATCTCATGCTCGGATTTAAGGATAAGAGCTCCAATCCCATGGAATTCCTCTCCCTTCAGAAGCTCTAGGGCGCTCATTTATCCCGGGAAATACTTTCTTGACAAAGGTAGATTTACCTATATAATAGTTGTAATATCGTTTAATAGGGGGAATTTATGTCGCCTGCATTAGTGACTACGATCCTTTCCCTCACCGGTGTTGCATTAGGTTGGCTAATTAGATGGATATATTCCCGCTATCAGTTGTCATCGTCCGAGCAGAGAGCTGCCCGATTGAGACAGGATGCGGTAACGGAAGCCGAACGGGAGAAGAAGAGTCTCCTCCTTGAAGCTCAAGACCAGATAATGAGAGAGCGTCGCCAGTTCGATAAGGAATTGAGGGACAGACGCACCGATCTTCAGCGGTTTGAGAAAAGGGTCCAGCAGAAAGAGGACAACCTGGAGCAGAAATCCCAGGACCTCGAGAAAGCCCAGAAACGTATTTCTGACAGCGAAAAAGACTTAGAACGGAATCAGCAGGAACTGAAGGATCAGGAACTGAAGCTCAGGACCGAACTGGAGAGAATCTCCGGTTTGACCCAGGAGGAAGCGAAGAAACTGATCATCGCCAATCTTGAGAACGATGCCAAGCATGATGCCCAGGCCCTGATCAACAAGATCGAGGCGGAAGCTCAGCTGACAGCGGAAAAGAAGGCTCGCGACGTCCTGATCACAACGATCCAGAGACTGGCCACGGACATCAGTTCGGAAATCACCGTCACATCGGTCAGCCTTCCGAACGATGAGATGAAGGGGCGGATTATCGGCCGGGAAGGCCGCAACATCCGGACCCTGGAAACCCTTACCGGGGTTGACATCATCATTGATGATACGCCGGAGGCGGTGGTCATCTCCTGTTTCGATCCGATCCGGAAGGTGATTGCGAAAATCGCTCTGGAACGGCTGGTTTCGGACGGAAGAATCCATCCGGCCCGGATCGAAGAAGTGGTGCAGCGTGTGGCCAAGGAGATCGGTCAGACCATTTTCGAAGAGGGCGAGAAGGTTCTCTTTGACCTGGGTATACACGATGTGAAACCCGATGGGGTACAGGCCCTGGGACGGCTTCATTTCCGGACCAGCTACGGTCAGAATGTTCTGACCCACTCCAAGGAAGTGGCCGTCATGGCCGGCATGATCGCCGCCGAGATTGGCGCGGATGTGGTGACGGCCAAACGGGCCGCCCTCCTCCACGACATCGGAAAGGGTCTGGAAACGGACGGGGAGGGCAACCACGCCGAAGTGGGAGCCGAGCTCTGCCGCCGGATGGGTGAGTCCGCCGCCGTGGTCAACGGGGTGGCTTCCCACCATAACGACGTGCGCCCCGAGAGCGTGGAAGCGGTAATCGTTCAGATCGCCGACGCCATCTCCGCCGCACGGCCCGGCGCCCGCCGGGAGACTATGGACAACTACATCAAGCGCCTGGAGAATCTGGAAAAGATCGCCATGAGCTTTAACGGTGTGGAAAAGGTATTTGCCGTACAGGCCGGACGTGAGCTGCGCATCATGGTGGATCACGAGAGGGTGAACGACGGCAAGGCGAAGGAACTGGCTAAGGATATTGCTAAGAAAATCGAAGATGAGCTGAAGTATCCCGGCAAGATCCGGGTTACGATCATTAGAGAAACACGGGTTGTCGAGTACGCCCGGTAGGTAGGATTATCCTATGAATGAAATAAGAGTTCTGATTCTCGGCGATGTCGTGGGGCAGCCGGGATGCAGGGCTCTTTTTTTCAGTCTTGACCGGCTGAAGAAAGAGTACCGCCCCGACCATATTATCGTTAACGGGGAGAATGCCGCCGACGGCTTCGGCATTATGCCGGATCAGGCGGAGATGTTCCTGGCCCGGGGGATCGATGTGATCACCTCGGGGAATCACATCTGGCAGAAAAAAGAGATCTATCCCCTTCTCGATTCCCAGGAGAAGCTGCTCCGTCCGGTTAACTACCCCTCCGAGGCTCCCGGACACGGCTGGTGCTGTACCGGGGAGGGGGAGAAGCGCATCGCCGTCGTCAATATTCAGGGGCGGACCCGCATGGGCAGCAGCCTGGATTCCCCCTTCAAGGTGATGAAAAAACTGCTCCCGGCCCTCAAGAAGGAGACCGCCTCGGTCATCGTGGATTTCCACGCGGAGGATCCGGCGGAGAAGGAGGCCCTCGCCGCCTATCTGGATGGGGAGGTCTCCGTTGTCGTGGGCACACACACCCATGTGCAGACCGCGGACGAGAGGATCTGGGAGAAGGGGACCGGCTATATTTCCGATATCGGGTATATCGGCGTGAGGGACAGCGTCATCGGCACCGATCCGGATCTATCCGTGAGGCGAGCCCAGACTCAGATGCCCCTGAAAAGCGAAATCCTCGAGGGGGAGACGGTCCTCCACGGGGTGTTCCTGATTCTGGACGGCCAGACGGGTCGGACGGAAAAAATCGAACGGATAAGGATCTGATTTATTGAAGAAGCCCCTTCTGCGGCTCCTGATGGAGCGGTACCCCCATAGGAGCGAAAAAGAGCTCTACGCCCATATTCTCTGCGGCGACGTCTATTGCGGGGGGGAGAAGATCCGGGACAATAACCGGAAGGTGGACGTGCGGGCGGAGCTGGAGATCCGGACGAAAAAGTATGTCTCCCGGGGAGGCTATAAGCTGGAAGGGGCCCTGGAGGAGTGGGGGATAGAGTGCGGGAAGAAGATTTTTCTTGATGCGGGAGCCTCTACGGGTGGATTCACCGACTGCCTCCTTCAGAACGGGGCGAGCCTTGTCTACGCGGTGGACGTGGGCTTTAATCAGCTCGATTACTCCCTGCGCACGGACCGTCGGGTCGTGGTGCGGGAGAGATGCAATATCATGGAGCTGGAGGAGCTTGACCCGGCCCCCCACATGGGCGTGGCGGATCTCTCCTTCCGTTCCATCGCCGGGGCCGCCTCAAAAATCATAGCCCTGACCACCATGGAGCGGCTGATCGCCCTGATCAAGCCCCAGTTCGAGATAACCGGTTCGGAGGATTTTAACGGGGTGATCGACGATCCGCAGGTCATCCGGAAGGTCCTGTCCGATGTGGCGGCAACCCTGGATGGGGAAAACCTGCGCATTCACAGGCTGATGCCTTCGAAGATACGGGGCAAGAAGGGGGGGAACCAGGAGTTCCTGGCCCTGATACGTCCTAAAGGACCGGTTCCCGGATCGGAAATCCTCCCCGTGGGGGAGTTGATAG
>QKAI01000170.1 GCA_003246505.1 Spirochaetaceae bacterium
AAGGTCTATGCTGGTTACCCGTTTGAACCGGATGACGAAAATGCGGGACTGGCCGGTGAGGCCGGACAGCTTCAGTTCCAGATCGCCCGCGTTGCCGAAATAGAGAATGCCCTCCAGCTGGACGATGAGATAGGGCCGGTAGGAGCGCATCTCCCTCGGGTTTAACTCCTCCAGGGCGCCCTCCCGTTCCAGAAGCAGCTTGACCCGCACTTCGCTGGTTTTCTTGAAGTAGGCTATGAAGGAGGCGATAACCCCCAGGTAGATGGCCAGGTTCAGGCTGGGAAGGAAGATCGTGCCCAGAAGGGTGATCACCGCGACGAATCCCTCCTCCCGGGAGAGGGAGAAGGCCTTGCGCAGTTCCTTTACCTTGAGCAGATTCATGGCGGTCATCATGATGAGCGCCGCCAGGGTGGCCGAGGGAATCCACTCGGCGAACCGTCCGAAGAAGAGAAAGATCAGCGCCGTGAAGAGGGCGATGAGGAGACCGCTGATGCGGCTCTTCGCTCCGGAGAAGTAGTTCAGAATGCTCTGGGTGAAGGATCCCCCCGAAGGGAGGCACTGGAACTGGGCCCCCACCATGTTCTGCAGGCCCTGGGAAAGGAATTCCCTGTTTGGATTGAGCCGTTCCCCCGACTCCTGGGCCAGGGTCCGGGAGATGGAGGAGGACTGGACGAGGCCGATGATGGCCACGGCGAGGGCATGGGAGCCCACCGATCTGACCCGGTCCGGGGTAATGAGGACCGGGGTGAAAGCGGGAAGCCCCCGTGGGATGTCCCCGGTCAGGGAGACCCCCCGGCCGTCCAGGCCGAAGAGGGCGCAGAGCCCCCCCGTCACGAGGATGGCCAGGAGCGGACCGGGCAGTTTTTTGCTGATCCGCCGGGAGATCCAGATAATGGCCAGGGTCAGCAGGGTCAGGCCCAGGGCGTAGGGATTGGTCTCCCCCGGATGGGTCAGGGCGTAAACCAGCTTGCCCAGGGGGGAAAGGGCCCCGTCGGGGGGAAGGGTCAGGCCCAGGGTCTTGTAGAACTGCCCCATGGCGATGAGCAGGCCCGCCCCGGTCATGAATCCCACCATGACCGAATGGGAGATGTAGTTCACCACGTTCCCCAGGCGCAGGAGCCCGAAGAGGAACTGCAGGGCCCCGGCGAGGAAGGTGATGAGGAAGAGGAGGGAAAGGGGGTCCTCCATACCGGACATCTCCGCCAGCATGCCCGCGCTCAGGACGCACAGGGCATTGGTCGGGCCGTTGTACATGTAGTTGGAACTGCCGAACAGGGAGCCGATGAAGAGGGGGATGATGGCCGTATAGAGGCCGTATACCGGATTCAGCCCGGCAATCATGGCAAAGGCCATGGACTGGGGGATGGCCACCACCGCCACGGTCATGGCCGCTTTGACATCCTCCCCGAACAGTTGAGAATCATATTTTTCCAGATGGAAGAAGCGTAGGAGGCGGTTCATTCCCCCCGAGTATAGCGGGAATGGGGGAACCTATCAAGAACCGACGAACAGACCCTTGTTATTCAGAATCATATCCACCATCTTTCGGCGCCCCGAGGCCAGAAGGCGCTGGACCGTCCCCCGGGAGATGCCCATGGCTTCAGCCGCCTCAATCTGATTTTTCCCGTCGTAATCGCACAGCCTCAGGGCTTCGAATTCGTCAAGCTGGAGCTCCTCGGTCACCAGTTCGCAGGCGGGAATGCCCGAGGGCTTGAAGAAACGGCCCTCCTCCAGTCGGCGGCATTGTCTGAATTTCTGTCGTCTCGGCATAGTCAGGAAGTATAGACCAGTTTTTTCATTTTCTCAACCAGAGTCTCCCAGAAGCGGGGGAAAGGAAAATCGGGAAATTCCACCGAGGGGATGCGCCGCCGGTTGACCGCCCGGCGCATGTCGTCGGAGAGGGGGATCTCCCCCAGAACGGGAATGTTTCTTTCCGCCGCGAAATCGTAAATGGGCTTCATGAACTCCCCGGAGAGGCCGGTCTTGTTCAAAAGCAGGGCTGTCTTGACCCGCAGCCCGTCCGCCGTCTCCCAGACCCGCTTCATATCGTGGAAACCGGCCGCGGTGGGTTCGGTCACGATCAGGGCCAGATCCGCGCCGGTCAGGGAGGAGATGACGTTGCAGGCGACCCCGGGAGGGCCGTCTATCAGGATGTTCCCGCACCCCTCCGCCCGGGCGATCTCCTTCGCCCGCTGCCGGACCAGGGAGACCAGGCGGCCGGAAACCTCCTCCCCCGGGATGAGCCGGGCGTGGACCATGGGGCCGTAGGCGGTGCGGGATTCGAAAAGATCCCCCGTGGGCCAGGGCTCCACGGCGAGGGCCTCCGCCGGGCAGACCAGGGTGCATACTTTGCAGCCCTCGCACTTCACCGGTTCGATCCGGGCGACGCCCCCCTCCAGGCGGACCGCTCCGAAGCGGCATACCTTCCGGCAGTGCCCGCAGCCGGTGCATTTGTCCGCGAGAACCACCGCCTTGCGGGCGGCGGAGATTTCTTCCTTCCTCCCGATCTCCGGCTTGAGAAGGATATCCAGATCCGGGGCATCCACGTCGCAGTCCGCGATCAGGGTCCGGGAGAACCGGGGGACGAGACAGGCGGTGACCGAGGTCTTGCCCGCCCCCCCCTTTCCTGAAATGACCACAAATTCCCTGGCACCCATGCTATTTATCCCCCATTCCTTTGATAAGCTGCCACAGATGACGGAAAAGGCTCTCCGCCTCGGGGTATTCCCGGAGGAGAAGCCCCCCTTCCACAATCGTTTTCCCGTAGGTCCGGGAGAGTGGCAGTTTCTCCAGCAGGGGAAGATTTTCCGATTCGCAATAGGCCAGAAGCTCCCCTTCGTTCTCCCCGGCCTTGTTAAGGAAAACGCCGGCGGGGACCTTCAGGTTTCCCAGCATCTCCACCACCATCTTCATGTCGCTCAGGGCGAAGGGGGTGGGCTCGGTGACGATGAGGGCGAAATCGGCCCCCTCCGCCGCCTGAACCGCGCTGCAGGAACAGCCCGGGGGAGCGTCGATGATACGGTGGGGCCGGTCCGAGGGAATTTCCAGTACCGCCTCTATGATCTTCTCGGCGGAGAATTCCCCCGTATGGAGTATCCCGTCGCCGAAGTCCGGATCCCCCGGTACCCCGCTGACGCCGGTCCGGCCGATCTCCCTCCTGCCATAGGATATCGCACCGGAGGGGCAGACCAGTGCGCATCCCCCGCAGTCGTGGCAGAGCTCCGCCATGACCACGTTGGCCCGTTTCGTGGAGATGAGCGCGTTGAAGGCGCAGAACCGGGCGCATTTTCCGCAGTGGGTGCAGAGATCCTCATTAATGACGGGAAAGGCGGTATAAACGGGGGTTTCCCGCGTAAGGGAGGGGGCCATGAAGAGGTGGCCGTTCGGCTCCTCCACATCGCAATCCAGGAGGACGGCCTCCCGGCCCGCCGCCAGGGACAGGTTGGTGGAGACGGTGGTCTTCCCCGTCCCCCCCTTGCCGCTCAGAATGACAATATCCAGATCAGGCTCTCCTCAGTCCGCCCGGGGCGGAGAGTCCCTTCCGCTCCTCCAGCCGGTTCTCTCTGAACAGGGCCAGCACCTCCGAAAGGGTACGGGCCTGTCCGATAGGGAAGACCCGTATGCCCAGGGGCTCCAGGGCCGCAATGGCCTTGGGGCCGATCTCAGGTGCCAGGACCGTGTCCACGTCCCGGTCGGCCAGCATCTGCACGGTCTGCACCCCCGCCCCGGAGGTGGAATCGGGGGCTTGGTTGTCGACGAAAGCCCGGGTGCCGTCATCGGCGATAAGACAAAAGATCTCCGCCCTTCCGAACCTTTCCTCCAGGAGGGGATCTTCCCCCCTGTCCTTAACCGGTACGCCTATCATTTCCCTCTTACCCCCCGGTTCTAGTGGTCGTGGTGATGTTCGCAGACCGAACCGGTGGATTCCAGGTTCCCGCTCAGGAAAACGGCCACATTTTCATCGATAGACCCGGTGGCGCCCAGGATAACGTCGATATTGTTCTCCTTGAAAAGATTTACAGCCATCTGGCCCATGCCGCCGCAGAGTATGACATCGGCCCCGTTTTCGGCCAGGAATCGAGGCATGACCCCCGGCTCGTGGGGGGGAGGGTTAACGTAGGAGGTTCCCTTGACAGCTCCCTCTTCGCAATCGATCAGGGCGAACTCTTTACAATGGCCGAAGTGGGCTTCCACGCTGGTTCTATCGTTGGTGGGGACACCAATTCTCATAGTATTCTCCTTAAGGCTTATACGCCTTTATGTGCATATGCACACTTTAAGCCTCTTGTCAGGAGTTGTCAATCCCTACTTCCGCATTCCGCCTTTATCTTTATATCTCCCCCTTGAGCCCTATGGCCCCGGCGGCCTCTTTCATCCCGTCGATACACTCCTGAATCAGGTCCTCCAGCTCCAGGCCGATCATTCCCGCTCCCTTAAGGACCAGATCCCGGTCGACTCCGGCGGCGAAGCCCTTTGTCTTCCACTTTTTCTTTACCGATTTGACCTCCAGGTCCAGCACGCTCCGGCCGGGCCGCATCAGGCAGGTGGCGTAGATGAGCCCGGTCAGTTCGTCGCAGGCATAGAGATACTTCTCCATGAACTCCCTCGGCTCCTCATCGCAGCAGAGGCCCCACCCGTGGGAACAGACGCCGTGGATGTAATCCTCCGGCCAGCCTTCCCCCTCAAGGATCTCCCGTGCTTTCAAGCAATGCTGTTCGGGATATTTTTCGTAATCGATGTCATGGACAAGGCCGATCACGGCCCATTTCTCCTCGTCCTCCCCCCTCTTACGGGCGGCATGGCGCATCACCGCTTCCACGGTGAGACCGTGAATGATCAGACTCTCCGATTCGTTATACTTCCTGAGCAGGGCCAGGGCTTCCTCTCTCGTTGGCATGGGGGGCCTCCTTCTCCAATTCAGTATATAGGGAATTCCCCATTTTTAGTTAATTTTTCCCCATACTAGGAAAAAAAAAGAAAGTTCCATGGTATTCACAGCTAGAATGTAATAGAATATTACCCATGGCTCCCCCGAGGGAGACGGGATTTCAAAATATCCTCTTTGAAGAAAGGAGAAAAAAACCTTATGAAAAACAAGCAGATTGGAGTGCTCTTTCTCGTACTTGCCGTCATTCTGTCCGGTTGCAACCTGGGCATGATGAACAGCGTGCAGATCGTCACTAACCCCACATTGGAAGTGTCTCTGGGAGAAAGGCTGAATGTCTTTTCCGAGTTTCTGGATATTGACCAGGAACTGAATGATATGACCGTCGACACGGAGGGATTGGAACAGGATACAACGGTAACCACCGGCAATCCGATCTCTCTCCACCTGGAACAGGATATGATAGACATATCCATCAACGACTTCGCCGGGGAAACCCTGGCGCTGGACACGGTGGATCAGGCTATCGATCCGGTGACCTTTGATATACCCAGCATCGGGACCACCGAATCCATCACCCAGGATTTCGGCCCCATCGACCTTCCCATCGACGCCAGCGTCCCCACCGTCTCCGTTTCGGCTGTAGAGCCGGGGACAACCCTGAGCGACACTCTCACCACGCCCGCGATTAGCGCCACCGGTTTCGATACCCTCACCTTCGCTTCGGGGACCCTTACGGGAAATGTGGCCATAAGTGGCGGTTCTGGAACTGTGGGCGTGACGATTAATTCTGCCACCATCAAGGATGGAGCCACTACCATAGCTTCTGCCAGCAATGTTCCCATCACAGCGACGGGGGATCTCCAATTCGATCTGACAGGCATCACCCTTCCCTCTTCCTTCACCATGGTTCTAGACGTGATCATAAGCGGGGGTGTGGCGTCAACCTCATTCGATCTGGACATGAACTTCTCCTTCTCCGGGGACACCACCGTTTCCGCGGCGACCGGTATTACGATAGATCAGGAATTCAGCAATTCCGTGACTATCCCCCTTTCCAGCTCCAACCTTATCAGCGCCACCATCGGAACCGGGGAAATAGACATAGACCTGTCATTCGTGGGTTGGACCAATCTGAGCACCACCATGGATTTGTCCCTAATCCAGGGCGGCTCCGTCATAAGCAGCGTGACCGGCGTCACAGTGGCGGATCCCGCCGAATGGGATCTTTCCGGCGTAACCATTGGCAACGGGGACCTGACTCTGGACTACACGGTTTATGTGGATTCCACATCGGCCTATGCTTCCGATATCGCGGTCGCGACGGGAACCGATGAAATCACGGGAACCGCGGCCTCCTCCATCACCAACTTCTCCAGCCTCACCATGAGCGCCACGGGAATGAACTTCCAGCAGGAGCAGGCCACGAATCTGGGGTCGGACATTACCGACCTCGTCCAGACAATCAACTTCGGAGCAACCGCGGGCGTGACGGTAGCCCTTGCAAACAATCTGCCCACGGACATTGATGTTACCATAACCTCGGCGGCTCTGAATATTTCCGGAACCCACACCTTCCTGGCTGGGGATCTTACGGGGACCAATACCTGGGACATTCTCGGCGCGGGTAATGCCCTGACCGTGGCTTCCGTAGCCGACTCTGCCATAGATGCGGATACCGATCCGGACGTGGACTTCACCGTGGATATCTCCCTCGCCGGATTCGACGAAGCCAATGAGGAACTGACTCTGACCAATGTGGCTCCCGGAGCCTCCTACTCCCTGTCCGGTTCCGTCGCAGCCGACCTGACCATCGACAGCGTGGTCATAGCCAGCGCCAGTATGAGCGATCAGTTCCCCTCCGCCGGCGCGGATCCCCTGGATTTCTCCATGCTGGGCGACTTTCTCCCCGATTCCATCACATTCGAGGGTATAAGCGCCAGCTTCGATCTGACCATGGACGCGGGCTCTCTCTCCCTGGACATGCTGGTTTACGCCCAGTACGATGACGCCGGCGGTACGGGGCAGAATTTGCCACTGGTCGGTACGGACACCAACTCCGACGGGATTCCCGATACCCCCAGAACGGCCAGCGGTAACGACAGCATATCTCTGGACGGCATTGGAACCCTGATTAACAACAGGGCTTCGAACATCGTCATATACTATGATGTCACGGCCAGCGGCGCTACCGTGTCCTTCGATAACAGCGTAGACCAGAGAATCGCCGCGGCCGTCACCGCGGACATCCCATTCACAATGAAAGCCTCGGAGAACGCTTCCCTTACCGACGCCGACGGCAATCCGATCATCGAAGCCGCTACGGAGGATCTTTTCGGCCGGGACGGTTCCGCCGATGACGAGGATATTAACGACTACC
>QKAI01000522.1 GCA_003246505.1 Spirochaetaceae bacterium
CGTCCAGAACGGCTACGGCCTGTTCCTCGGTGGACATGTCGCTCAGATCCAGATTATCCAGACTGTCGAAGATATTCGTGGTGAACATCTCTTCGCAGGACATAAGGAAGGGAATGATTATAACCAGAATACCCGGTCCAAGTATGTTTTTTACTCTATTCATTTTTTTCTCCCATCAACGGGATAGTCCGGAAACCCAGCCAGGGAAAGGGACACCGTCTTTTTTTAATTTCTATTTATACCTGATTATCATTATAGTACGGGGCGTGGTGTTTTTCCAGCAAGAAAAGGGACCTGACAAAAAAAACATACAACCTCCCCTTTCCCCGATTTTCCCTTTCTGATAGGCTGGGACCATGCCTGAGATGACACTCTTTTCCTATATCCTTGTGTTCCTGGGCGGCGTGGGGGCCGGCTTTATCGACTCCATAGCCGGGGGCGGCGGCATGATCACACTTCCCGTACTTCTCTCCGTCGGCCTCCCCCCCCACCTGGCCCTGGGCACGAACAAGCTCCAGTCCCCCTTCGGAACCCTCACGGCCACCCTGCGCTACCGCCGCTCGGGCCTTTTCCAGTTCCGGAAGATCTGGCCGGGGATCATCTTCACCTTCATCGGAGCGGCGGCGGGCACCATACTCATCCAGAGGATCTCCGCCGATTTTCTCAAAAAGGCGATACCCCTCCTTCTGACGGGGATTTTCCTCTACACCCTGTTCAAGAAAAACCTGGGAGAGAGGGAGAAGGAGAGTCGCATGAGGCCCCTTCTTTTTCTCCTCCTCTTCGGCCTGGTCGTCGGTTTCTACGACGGCTTCTTCGGGCCGGGAACGGGCTCCTTCTGGGCCATCGGATTCGTCAGCCTCCTGGGCATGAACATGAAGGAGGCCACCGGGGCCACCAAGCCCATGAACCTGACCAGCAACCTGACCTCCCTGCTCTTCTTCCTCATCGGGGGGAACGTGCTCGTCCCGGTGGGCTTGGTCATGGCGGCGGGACAGGTGCTGGGCACCTGGGGGGGCTCCCACCTGGTGATCAACCGGCCTCCCCGCTTCGTCCGCTACGCCCTGCTCCTCATCGTGGGGATCACCATTCTGAACACTTTCATTAAATACTATCTTTAAAAAAGATCGGATTTTCCTTGCCAATCCCGGTCGTAGCTGAGAGAATAGGTATGAGGTGACACCATGCCATTGAAAAAAACCATCTCCTTCTGGGGAGTCTTCAGCATCGCCGCGGGTGCCATGATAAGCTCGGGGATTTTCATCCTCCCCGGATACGCCTACGCCAAAACGGGCCCCTCCCTTTTCCTGTCCTATCTCGTGGCGGGCATTCTGGGTCTGGTAGGCATTCTGAGCGTGATTGAGCTCTCCACGGCCATGCCCAAGGCGGGGGGGGACTTCTACTTCATCAACAAGGCCTTCGGCCCCGCCCTGGGGACCATGTCGGGGATTCTGGGCTGGGTGGCCCTCTCCCTCAAAAGCTCCTTCGCCGTCTTCGGTATCACAGAGATCATCCACCTTTTCACCGGGTCGGACATGCTCCTTACCGGTCTGGCCCTGTGCCTCTTCTTCGTGCTCCTCAACATCGGGGGAGTGAAGGAGGCGGTGGTCTTTCAGATCATCCTCGTCTCGGGCCTTCTGGCCCTCATGCTGATTTACATCGTCTTCGGGCTCCCCTCCCTGGAGATGTCCCGGTACACCCCTTTCCTCAAGGGAGGGGTCAATGATGTCTTCGTTACCTCCGGTTTCATCTTCATCTCCTTCGGGGGGCTACTTAACGTGGCCAATATCTCCGAGGAGGTGAAGAACCCCCGCCGGAATCTGCCCCTGGGCATCATCCTCTCGGTCATCGTTGTCACCCTGTTCTACACGGCCATCACCTTCGTTATCACGGGGACCCTGGAGGGTGACCGGTTCGCCGCCTCCCTGACCCCGGTGGCCGATTCGGCCCGGAACGTCATGGGGGAACCGGGTTACTACATCATCCTGGCCGCGTCCCTCCTGGCCTTCATCACCACGGCTAACGCGGGGGTCATGTCCGCCTCCCGCTATCCCCTCTCCCTCAGCCGGGACAGGCTCATGCCCTCCTTTCTGGGCAGGCTCAGCGGCAGGGGGGAGACCCCGGTCTGGGCGGTCATCTTCACGGGCCTGATCATCTTCATCTCCCTCCTCCTCCCCCTGGAGCTACTCGTCAAGGCGGCGTCCACGGTCATCCTCACCTCCTATGTCCTGACCAACATCGCCCTCATCATCCTGAGGGAGAGCGGGCTCACCAACTACCGCCCCAGTTTCCGGGCCCCCTTTTATCCCTATCTCCAGATCCTGTGCATCTTCCTCTTCTCCTTCTTCATCGCCGATATGGGAAAGGACGCCATGGAGATAAGCCTGGCCCTGATCTTTCTGAGTTTCTGCCTCTACATTATCTACGGCCGCAAGGAGAAGCAGCGGGAATCGGCCCTTCTCCATCTCCTCAAGAAGATTACCGACAGCCGGCTGACCCGGAATCTATTGGAGGATGAACTGCGGGAGGTTCTGATCCTGCGGGATGAAATTGAGCAGGACGGCTTTGACGATCTGGTAAAGCGGGCTCCCATCCTGGACTGGGATTCCCCCTGCTCCTTCGGGGAGATGCTGGAAAGAACGGCGGATCTGATTGTGGGAGAGACGGGCATGGAGCGGAAAGGGATCATCGAGGGGTATGTGAAAAGACAGGAAGAAGCCAATACGGCCGTATCCCCCTTTCTGGCAATCCCCCATATCGTGACGGAGGGGGAAAAGGGCATGTTCCTGATCATAATACGGAGCCGGGGGGGAATCTTCTTTACGGAAGAGCAGAGCGCGGTGAAGGCGGTCTTCCTCCTGGGGGGAACCGCGGACAACCGCAACCTGCACCTCAAGGCCCTGGCCTCCATTGCCACCATTGCCGGAACGGAAAGTTTCAACAGAAGGTGGCTGGAAGCGGCCAATGAGACGGAACTGAAGAACCTGCTGCTCCTGAACGAGAGGAAGAGGGGTTAGTTACGGATTACGAATGACGAATTGAAAGAGCATTCTACATTCTACATCCGCTTTATCGCTTCCGTATTTCCTATTTAGTTGAAACGTTTCAGGTCATTGGTGTAAGGTTTTGTGGTAATTATTCTGAGAGAAAATAGTAAGGAGCAGCTCAGTCGCTAAGGTCATCAAACTCAGGGGCTGATTTTTCGCAAACCAGCCCCTGGGTCCTTCTGAGTCCGTCTCTCAGTCAAGACACCGACGTCCCAACTTCAGAGCAGAGCCAGTAGTCGGTTTACCCGCTCCACCGTTTTCGCTTCGCCCAGAAGACGGATGGATTCGAACATGGGGGGGGAGACGGTTGTTCCGGTTAGGGCGACCCGCAGGGGCTGCAGGACCTGACCGAGTTTCACCTCCAATTCCTCCGCCCTTTGACGGAAAAGCTCCTCGTTCTCCTCATCCGTTCTTCCCTCGAAACCCGAGAGCACGTCCAGACAGCCCTTGAGGACGGTCTTAGTCCCCTCCCGGTCCATTTTTTTGGGAACCGCCTGATCCACGTCGGCATACTCCACGTCCTGGAAAAGGAAGCGGAGCAGTCCCGGGGCGTCGTTAATCACTTTGAGACGCTCCTGAACCAGACCGTAGGAATCCTTAATCAGCTGCAGCTCCCCCTCCGTGGGGGGATCGCTCAGGATCCCTTCGGCCACCATGAGGGGAATGTAAAGGCTCTGTATCCGTTCCGGGTCGGCCTGGCGGATATACTGGCCGTTGAACCACTCCAGTTTCTTATAGTCGAATACGGCGGGGGACTTGCTGATCTTCTCCAGGGAGAAAAGCTCGGTCAGTTCGTCGTGGGAGAAGAATTCCCGGGTGTCATCGAAGGACCACCCCAGCATGACGATGTAGTTCACCATCGCCTCGGGGAGGTAGCCCATGAGCCGGAATTCCCTGGCGAAGGTGGAACCGTGCCGTTTGCTGAGTTTCTTACCGTCCTGCCCCATAATCAGGGGGAGATGGCAGAATTTGGGGGGCTCCCAGCCGAAGGCTTCGTACATGATGATGTGCAGCGGTGTAGAGGGGATCCACTCCTGCCCCCGGAAGACGTGGGTGATCTCCATCAGGTGATCGTCCACCACGCAGGCCAGATGGTAGGTGGGAAAGCCGTCGGACTTGAGCATGACCGGATCGGGGCTGATATCCTTCACCAGCCGGCTGATGTCGCCCAGAATCTCGTCATGGAAGGAAACCTCCCCCTCGTCGGGAATTTTGAGGCGTACCACGTAGGGCGTCCCTTCGTCGAGCAGTCTCTGGGTCTCCCCGGGGGAAAGGTGCCGGCAGTGGCGGTCGTAGCCGTAGTCCTGCTTGCTCTCCTTCTGCTCCTCCCGCAGCTGCTCCATCCTCTCGGGGGTGCAGAAACAGCGGTAGGCCTTGCCCTCTTCTATGAGCTTTTCCGCATACTTTTTATAATGATCCAGCCGCTGGGACTGGATGTAAGGACCGTAACCGCCGTCCCTGTCCGGACCCTCGTCCCACTCGATGCCGAGCCAGTTGAGGGTGTCGTACAGATCCTGGAGGGATTCGTCGTTATACCGGGACTGGTCCGTATCCTCGATGCGCAGGAGAAATTTTCCCCCCATGGCGCGGGCGAAAAAATAGTCGAACAGAAAGGTTCTCACGCTCCCCAGATGCTGCAGACCCGTGGGGGATGGGGCGTATCTGACTCTAACACTCATCTGACCGGGGCCGTCCTATTCCTTGTTGGCGTTGACAAAGGAGTCAAAGGCGGAGGAGTTGGAATCCTGCTTGCTGAAGATGCTGTCCAGGGAGTTCTCGTTATTGGACGTCAGATCAATACAGGCCTGGAGATAGGCGATCTGATCGTTGTTTTCCCGGATGGTAAGATTGTTCCGGGCGATCTGCTTCCTGTTGGCGGTCATTTTGATGTTGTTGCTGTTGATGTTCCCGTTGAACCGGTCGATCAGCAGCTGAAGCTGATGCTCCTGGGCCATGTTCGTATCCAGCTGCTCGGCCACCCGCTTCTTCTGGTCCATGTCGTTGGTCTTATTCCGGGCGCCGTAGAGTTCGCCCCGGGATACGCCCAGCTCATCGATCAGTTTCTGGGCTTCCGCGATCCTGTCCATCTCCTTCTGATTGTCCTGTTCCAGGGAGGCGTTTTCATTAGTCAGGTCGGAATTCTGCCGGGTAGCCGCGTCAATCTCGGCCTGTAATTCTGCTATGGACTGGTTGGTTGCGGCTATGTCCACGTATACCGGTTCCTTGGCTGCGGCGATCGCAATGAAGGCGGTAAAAAGTATCAAGAGAAATAAAGATTTTTTCATGGTAGTGTCTCCTTTTAAATTCGACATTATCTAATAAGAATTCCTTAATTATACATAAAAGGCGTAAAGTTGCAATTTTTTCAAAGTGAAAAATATATTTTTGTCGATAAATAGGAGATGGAAGTACTTCAACTGAATGAAGACGCGGACCGTATCCGGGAGGTCTTCACCTATATAAACCGGTTCAAGGGGGCGACCTTCGTCATAAAGATTGATTCGAGCCTCCTGGGCCACGACTATTTTCCCATTCTGGTCAAGGATCTGGCCCTTCTGAAGCAGAACGGCATCAATATGGTCATCATCCCCGGATCCCGCCATCAGATCGATGAGATTCTGGAAACCTACGGTATAAGGACCGCCTACCACGACAATATCCGCATCTCCCCCCCCGAGGCGATCCCCTTTATCAAGATGGCCGCCTTCGACGTATGCAACAAGATCATGACCCAGCTTTCGGCCTACCACGTGAGCGCGGTCATAGGGAACTGGGTCAGGGCCCGTTCCATGGGGGTGATAGGGGGCACGGACTACCTGAATACGGGCAAGGTGAGCCGGGTGGACGGCAATTCCATCAGGACGATCCTGGGGGAGGGGCACATTCCCATCTTCCCCTGCATCGGCTGGAGCAGCACCGGGGAGCCCTTCAATGTCTCCAGTGACGAGCTGGCCGTGGAACTGGGCAAGGCCCTCCACTCCCGGAAGATCTTCTTCGTGGAGAACCGGGATCTTCTGAACGATCTGAATCTTAACATACCGGAAAGCGTCCAGCGTCAGGAGAACGGGCGCATCTCCAAACTCACCATTCCCGCGGCGGAGGAGCTTCTTGAGAGGAACGCGGACGTCCCCCTCCCCATCATCCGCCTGGCCGTGGAAGCGGCCCGGAGCGGCGTGGACCGGGTGCATATCGTCAACGGCACCACCGAGGGGGTGATCCTGCGGGAGATATTCTCCAATCTGGGTGTGGGCACCATGGTGTTCGCCAACGATTACGAAAGGATCCGCCCCATGGAGAGCGCGGACACCTCCGCCGTGCTGGGCCTGATGAAGCCCCTCATAGAGGGGGGACTGCTCATTCCCCGGAGCCGGGAGGACCTGGCCGCCAGGATCAGGGATTACATCGTTTACGCCGTGGACGACGTCATCCACGGATGCGCCGCCCTCCACCCCTTCGAGGAGGGTCAGGGGGAGATCGCCGGCCTGGCCGTGGCGCCGGGCTATGTGGAGCTGGGAATCGGCCAGAAGATGGTGACCTACCTGCTGGAACAGGGCCGCGCCCGGGGGCTCCGGCAGATTTTCGTCCTGACCACCCAGTCTTCGGACTGGTTTCTGAAAATGGGGTTTACCGCCGGATCCCTGGATGACCTTCCCCCCTCCAAGAGGGAGAAGTACAACAGGCAAAGGAATTCCCGGATTCTGATCTACGCCCTTTTATAAAGAGGAATTGTCCCTTTTCAGATTTTCCACCCAGTCCTTGAAGAGGATGATCTCCCCTTCCCTGTTGTCCCCCGATCCCAGGATGAGCTGGAACATGTAGGACTGGACCAGGTGGAAGAACTGCCCCACCAGGGAACGGATGGGGATATCCCGGAACTCCCCGGACCTGACCGCCTCGGCCAGGATGCGGGAGAGCATGTACTCCAGTTTGACCGTGCGCCTTCTGACCAGTTCGTCGTAATTCTTCCCCTGGCTCTTCTCGTGGCGAAGATAGTCGGACAGGCAGACGAGAAAATCCCTGTTGGCGCCGCACTTGTCTATGATGTCGATATAAATCCGTACCAGTATCTCCGCGGTGGTTTTCTCCCCCCGGGTGGCTATGGATTTGTATTTATGGAACATGTCGTCGGTAAAGCTCTTCAGGGCATAGCGGAAGATATCGTCCTT
>QKAI01000133.1 GCA_003246505.1 Spirochaetaceae bacterium
TTTCTTATGTAGTGGGAACCGTCGTAGAAATATTCTTCCCGGGAACCGAACTTTTTCATCCCTTTCATTATCCTCACAGGAAATTTACAAAAAACAAGGCCGGGAGTGAAGTATTTTTTCGGTACCTTGGATATAGTCTGGGAATGAGTTCATCGGATATCAGAAAAGTCTACGCCTACGGACTGATTTACTTCGGTCTTTTTGCTTCCTTCACCATCGTGTCCCCCTTTCTCCAGCTGTTTCTCAAGGATCTGAACTACAGCCCCTCCCAAATAGGGATTCTGCAGGGTAGTTTTGAAGTGGCGGGCATCGTCGGCCCCATGCTCATCGGGCGGCTTGGTGATAAAACGGGACGGTATAAGCTGCTCATTGTCCTCTGCATGATTCTTTCCGTTCTCTTTCATTCCCTCCTGATAATCCCCATGCCCTTTCTTCTGGCTCTTACGGGTATTTTCTTCCTTGGATTTTTTTATAAAAACGGTATCCCCCTGACCGATACCCTGACATCCCACGGCCTGCCCCGCTTTCAGAGCAATTACGGTAAGGTGAGGATCGTCGGCAGCCTGGGGTATGTGATCATCTCCTTCTCCCTCTCCTTTTTCGGTCTTATAGACGGGTCGTCTCCCCGCTCCATCCTGTTCTGGTTCAACGTGCTCATCGCCTTTCAGATCGCCACGCTCTTCTTTGTTCCCCCCCCGGCCTATACGGAGGAGGAACGGCTCAAGGCCACAGGAAAACTCACCCCCCTTTTCTGGCTGGGGATCGCCATCGTGTTTTTCAACCGCCTCTCCATGTCCTCCTACTACTCCTTCTTTTTCCTCTATATCAAACAGACCTGGGCCATAGAGCGAATCGGCATGGTCAGCGCCCTGGCCGCCTTTATCGAAATTCCCGTTATCCTGATAACGGACAGGCTGATTCGCCGGTTCGGATACGTGAAGCTTTTCTTTCTGACCCTCGTGAGCGTTTCCCTGCGCATGCTCGACTATGCCTTTGCCCGCAGCTTTCTCTTCATACTGGCGGGACAGCTGCTCCACAGCTTGACCTTCGGCCTCATGCATGCCCTCATCATCGCGTTTATCCAGGAGAAGACCAAACCGGCGAACCGGGGACTGGCCATGGCTATCTACATGTCCATCGGCATCGGTCTGGCCGGATTCATCGGCAGTACGGCGGGGGGATTCATCGTGGAGAGCTGGGGCTTCCGGCAGATGTATTTCATTTACGGTCTTCTCCCCATAGGCGGAATCATTCCCCTCTTCCTCATCGCGCGGCGCCTCAAGGGAGATTCGTAAACGGGGGAAAGTTTTTACGAAAAATTAACAGCAATTCATGTCTTTGTGACACTTCCGGGATATACCTATTCGGATATACCAGATTCCGGGAGGAAAAATGAAGAAGTTATTCGTGTTGATTATGGGGGCGGTTCTCTTTCTCGCCTCCTGCGAAGACGCTCTGGAGAGCGTCCGGGAGACCGGTTCTTTGAAGGTCTCTCTCCGTAAGGAATTGAGCCGGACCCTGGAGCCGGGTCTGTCCATGGAGGCCGATTCGATCAAACTGACCCTGTCCGGTCCCAACGGGGAGTCCCGGACACAGGAACTGGAGGGCGACGGGGAGGAAGCCTCCTTTGCGGACCTGCGTTACGGGACGTGGTCCCTGTTGGCGGAAGCCTATAACGGGGATAATGTGCTGATAGGGGAGGGGAGGGCCGATTGTACGATCCACGGGGGGGAAACTAGCAACCTTACCCTGATCATTTCCCCCCTGCAGGGTCAGGGGAGCCTGGCCCTGAGGGTCAGCTGGATGGAGGAGGATGTGGAATCCCCCCGTCTCACCGGTTCCCTCCTGGATGGGGACGGGGGAGTGCATCACCTGGATTTTTCCCTGTGTCCCGGTGAGGCTTCCGCCCTCATCGATTTGAACCGGGGATACTACTCCCTCTCCCTTTCCCTCTATGACGGGGACCATCTCTGCATCGGCGCCATGGAGATCTGCCGGATCATTGCCGGGGAAAGGACGGAGGGAACCTTCGATTTTTCCCACATGAAGGTGAATTACGGCTCCATTGACGTGAACATCTCCCTCTCCCTGGATAATCCCCTCCAGCCGGTCATCGGCAACCGGACCGATATCATAGGCCTTTCGGAGCCTCTCATCCTGACAGCCTCCGTGGAGGAGAATCTGGGGGGTGTTTCCTATGCCTGGTATGTGGACGGACAGGCCGTCTCCCTGGGGGAGAGTTACTGTTTCCTGTCCCATGCGGAAGGGCCCTATCGCATCGATCTGGCAGCCTTTTCCTCCGATGGAGCCAGGGCGGGATCGGCGGGTTACACCCTCCTTGTCTCGGATGGCGCCTCCGCCTATATGACCATTTCCGAAATCCAGGGGACCGGCCATGTCAGTCCCTACGCGAATGAAAAGGTGGAGAATGTCATCGGCGTCGTCACGGCGGTTCAGGGCAGGGGCTTCTGGATGCAGAGCCTTGCCGATGACGGGGATTTCGCCACCAGCGAAGGGATTTACGTCTATACCTATTCCCCCCATTCCCAGAGTGTGGGAGATCTGGTCCTCGTGGACGGTACTGTTCAGGAATACGGCTACGAAGATGCCCTGAAGCTGACCGAACTGAACTATGTCACCGTGGACACCCTGCAAAGCGGATACCCCCTGCCCAGGCCGGTCGTCATCGGGGCGGAGGGAATTCTCCCTCCCTCCGAGGTTATCTGCAACGATGCGGATGTTACGGTCTATAGCAGCACTTTCGATCCCGGGGAAGACGGGATTGATTTCTATGAAGCCCTGGAAAGCATGTACGTGGCCATAGATAATCCGGTGGCCGTGGGGGGAACGAAATACGGAGAGATCGCCGTCGTTCCCCGGGGGATGAGCTTCCAGTCCGCCACAGCCCGGGGAGGGCTTCTCCTTACCGGGGACAATGCCAATCCCCAGAGAATCCATATCGATACGGACGGGGTTATTCTGGGGCTGGATCCGCTTGATGCGGCGGTGGGGGATTACTTCAGCGAACCGATCCGGGGGATTATTGGTTACGATTACGGTAAATTCCTGGTTCTTCCCACCTGCCTGCCCGCTTTGCAGCGGGGTGGCTTATCCAGGGAAATGACTACCCTGACCGGGGATGAGGATCATTTGACCGTGGCTACCCTCAACCTGGAAAACTTTCCCCGGGACGATGAATCCATGGAATCCGCGGAGATGGGGGAAAAGATCGGGAATATGGCGCAGACCGTGGTCAGCGGGCTCGGTTCTCCGGACATCATCTGCGTTCAGGAGATGACCGATGACAGTTATTCCGGGGATGATGGAACCGTAACGGCGGATGGGAATGCCGGGCAATTAATAGATGCCATCCTGGCTCTGGGGGGACCGGAATACGGCTATATCGATGTCGATCCGGAGGATAAACAGGACGGGGGATGGACCGAAGCGAATATCCGGGTGGGGTATTTCTACAATCCCCTCCGGGTCGGTTTTACCCCCGCCGGGTCTCCCGGGGCCAGGGATGAGACCGCCCTGATTGTTGCCGGGGAAGAGCTGAGCCTGTCCCTGAATCCGGGCCGCTTTCGCATAGACTCCTTCGGGAACAGCCGCAAATCCCTTTTGGCCCAATTTACCTTTGGTGGGGAGCCGGTCTTCCTTATTAACAACCATCTCTGCTCCAAGGGGGGAGACGATTCTCTTTACGGGGAATACCAGCCCCCCCGCACCCCGAGTGAGGATGAGCGCCATGTTCAGGCCGGAGCTGTCCGGGATATGGTTCGGGAAATTCTGGACGCCGACGGGGACGCAAAAATCATCCTTGTGGGGGACTTGAACGATTATCAATTCTCCGGGACCCTGGATATACTCAAGGATTCGGGACTAGTGAGTCTGACCGAAGAGTTGCTCCCCCTTTCGGAGCGGTACAGTTATGTCTATAACGGCAACAGTCAGCAGCTGGACCACATTCTCGTTTCGCCCGCCCTGCTCCCCGGCGCCGGTGTGGATATCGTTCACCGCTACGCCGAGTTCGGCGATGGGTCCAGGCAGACCGATCATGATCCCCTGGTCGCCTCTCTGCTCTGCTCCTCACAGGGCGGCGGTGCGGAGGGTACCCTGCTGATTTCCGAATATGCCGAGGGTTCCTCCAACAACAAGTACGTGGAGATCTACAATCCCGGACCGGGGGCCGTCAATATGGAGGGATTCTCCTTACTCCGTTTCAACAACGGCGGGACGACGCCCTACGGCCCCTATGAACTGACCGGATCCCTGGAAGCGGGGGGCCTCTACGTGATTATGAACGGGGGAGCGGACGGGGCTATCCTGGACAGGGGCGACACGGCCCTGGAGGCTTTGACCTATTTCAACGGCGACGACTGCCTTCAGCTCCTGAATCGGGAGGGGGCGGTGATAGATCAGATAGGCGTGCTGGGGGAGGATCCCGGTTCCGCCTGGGCCGTAGCCGGTACTACGAATGGCACGGCGGATCACACCCTGGTCAGAAAGACCACGGTTTTAGAGGGCAACGGCGGGGACTGGGCCACATCCGCAGGGACCGGGGCGGATGATTCGGAGTGGCTCCTGTTCGATCAGAATTACTGGGACAGTCTGGGGATACGCTAGATACTGTCCGGGGCCAGGGGCAGATAGATGGAAAATTCCGTACCTATGCCGATGACGCTTTCCACCAGGATGACGCCCCTGTGCTCCTTGACAATGCCGTAAACCGTGGAAAGCCCCAGCCCGGTGCCCTTCCCCTCATCCTTCGTCGTATAGAAGGGCTCGAAGATGTGGGGAAGATGCTCCCGGGAGATGCCCTGTCCGAAATCCTTGATCCTCAGGACCGCATAGGCCCCCTCGGTCAGCTCCGGATCGAGCAGAAGGATCTTCTCCCTGTCCAGGGTGCAGTTTTCAAGACTCAGAATCAAATTTCCCCCGGAGGGCATGGCCTGGCTCCCGTTAATGGCCATGTTGATCAGGCAGTTCTGCAGTTCCGCCTTGTTCGCCAGAACCAGGTCGTTTTCTGCGGTATTCCTCTTTATGAGGATGACCCGTTTATCCAGAGTCCTTTCCAGTATGGTCAGGCTCTGGTCCAGAACGTCTCCCAGGGGCAGAACGACCTTGCCGGAGGATTTCTGCCGGCTGAATGAGAGCAGCTTGGAGGTCAGATCGGCGGCGATCTCTGAGGAGTTGATAATAAGATGGCAGTAGTCCTTCACATCCCCCCCTATCCCCTCTTCGGCCAGAATCATATCGGCGGCGCCGGTAATGGAAGTGATCAGATTATTAAAATCGTGGGCGATTCCCCCGGCCAGCTTTCCTATGGCCTCCATTTTCTGACTCTGCCTCAGCCTTTCCGAGGCGGCGATCCTCTCGGTAATATCGTTCATGAAGAACTCGATGATGTCCAGATTGTCAATGCTGATGGCATGGGCGTTGAGGGATATGATCACCGGCATTCCATCTGTTTTTTTGAGATTCACCTCATAATTCGTGATGGTGCCGCTGCCGGAACAGTTCTGCAGAATCGTGTCGAAATCGGCGGGGTCGTTTAAAAAATCCCGGGGGAAATTATAGGGCCTATCCCCGTCGGTGATTCCCAGCATAAGGGCCAGGGCGGGATTATAGTCGTAAAAGTCCCCGCTTCGGGTTATGCGGAGTATGCCGTTGAGGGCATTGTTGAAGACGGAGAGATATTTTGTCCTCTCCCTGTCCAGTTCGTCGATCTTCTGACGGAGCTGGGGAAAATAGCTCTTCTGGATGGTATCCTCTTCCACCCCTATCAGATCCTTGATGATGGAGAGGTCCTCCTGGTGCTCAATAGGCCTCTTCATAGATCGTCTCCAGGTCTTCCTTGCCGCTTTTACGGGGATTGGTGATAAGGCAGGCATCCTCATAGGCCTTCTGGGCCAGGAGGGGAATGTCATCCGGTTTGACGCCGCTGTCCTTCAGGGTCTTTTTTATGCCCAGATCAAAGCGAAGATTCCTGATGAAGGAGAAAAGGGACTTATTGATCTCCCCGGCCGTGAATCCCCCCGTATCCAGCCCGCAGGCCCGGGCGATTTCCCGGTAGCGGTCCTCGGAGGTGGGGAAGTTGTAATTGACCACATGCTCCAGGAGCAGACTGTTGCACTCCCCGTGGGGCAGGTCCAGGAGACCGCCCAGGCTGTGGGCCATGGCATGGACGTTGCCCAGAAGGGCATTGGAAAAGGCCAGGCCCGCCTCCAGGCTGCCGAACATGATTTTTTCCCTTATGGCCAGGTCGTCCGGGTGGGCGATGACCTTCCTGAGATTGGCCGTCAGAATGCGTATGGCCTCCAGGGCATGGGTATCGGTCATGGGGGAGTGGGCTATGGAGACAAAGGCCTCGAAGGCGTGTACCAGGGCGTCCATGCCGGTGCAGGCGGTCAGATAGGAGTCCATGGTCAGGGTGGTTTCCGGATCGATCAGGGCCACATCGGGGATGATGATCTTGCTGACCACGGCGATTTTCACCCGGTTTTCCGAATCGTTGATAATGGCGAACTGGGAAACGTCCGCGGAGGTCCCCGCCGTGGTGGGGATGAATATCATGGGAGGAAGGGGGTGATTCACCATATTCACGCCCTTGTAGTCCAGAATATGGCTGCCGTTGGAAGCGACGATGCCGATCCCCTTGGCCCCGTCCATGGGGCTTCCCCCGCCGATAGCCACAATGATATCGCAATGATGGGTCAGGAATAGGTCCGCCCCCTCCATCACCTCTTCCGCCCGGGGATTGGGAGAAAAATTCACATAGGTGACATAGGGGACGCCCTCCGATTCCAGGCTCTCCTGCACGTCCCTCAGCCAGCCCGCTTTTTCCACACCCCCGTCGCTGACCAGGAGGACTTTCTTCCCGTTATAGTTGCGGCAGTACTTTCCCGCCAGCTTTCTCGAGTCCTTCCCGAAGATGATTTCCGGGGCGATAAATTTTCTGAGCCGCTCGATGTTTTCCAACATACCCTATTATTTTAGTACACCTGGGAAAATAAAGCAAAGAAAGGTTTTATTGAGTTTTCAGATAGCGGATTTTGGTAAAGATTTTTTCCATAAGCCGGGCTTCCCTGCGGCTGAGGGCGGCCCGGGCGAAGATGTCCCGGAAAAAACGGTCCGTATCGTCCGGGTCGGATTTGACGAAATAATCCAGCTCCGCCAGGGTGGCGTGGAC
>QKAI01000403.1 GCA_003246505.1 Spirochaetaceae bacterium
CCACATCAAAGAGATCGGCGTAAAGCAGGAAATGCACCATGGACTGGAAGTCATCCGGATCGGTGCCCCCTATGTCTGTGGAAACAATGACCCTGTAACGCGAGCCGTCCAGGGCGCCGCCGGGAGGAATCCTGACTGCAGATTCAAGTGATTTCATACGTTTTTCCTTTTGCCGGGTGACCTTCCGAATATGTCCTGATGAGAAGAAGGGCATCCTTTGTGAATTCCGCCGGCGGTTCGATTTTCCAAGGGGGAACCGGAGATAATCCACCCCCTTCTGTCCATCTTCCGGTTGAGGGATTCATCCAGCCCATGGTAACCGATTCTCCCGAAAAAAAGGAGAGGTCCATGGATACGCGCCTTTTCTCGTACCAGTAGACCAGAAGATAATCCTGTCCCCGGGAGGCCAGGACTCTTCCGTACCGCTCCCCATTTCCCCCGGTGATCGTTTCCTGAGCGGGAATG
The DNA here is from genome assembly GCA_003246505.1 of Spirochaetaceae bacterium. Classification (GTDB taxonomy): domain Bacteria; phylum Spirochaetota; class Spirochaetia; order DSM-2461; family DSM-2461; genus SZUA-368. Next base: position 466 of record QKAI01000403.1, read on the forward strand.
CGGTCGAAATAGGGAAGGGAGAGGATTATATCCTTAAGAAATTTAAGTTGACTGGCCCCATCGTCATCTAGGGCGTCCCGCCAGTGCTTCCTTGCTCCGTAAGCCCCTTCCCCGGAACGGGGATCGTACATCTGCATGACCGAGTTGTTTCCGTAGGTATGTCCGCAAGCGCCTGAGAGTACGGACCAGTAGGCGTAGCGTCTCACGTCTCCAGCTTTCCAGCGCGGTAGGGACGGGTCGTGGAGGCCCCGGGGAATCCCTTCGTAAGAGGGTTCACCGTCCAGGGTCGGCCTGGGAGGTTCCATGCTCCTGTCTTCCTGAACATAGCGCCAGTTGTCCGGACCGATTTCCAGGTTTTCGTCCGGCTCTTCCCCGTGGCCCATGCTTTGATCGTAGTAGCGGTGGCCCGACTGAAACATATGGAAATCGAGCCATTCCGACCCGTGGAACCACCGGGAGGAACTGGTTCGGCCGAAGGGATGGAAGGAGATGAGATGGCTGGGATCATGCCTTCGGATGGTCCGCCCCAGTATGTTCCATAAGTCCCCTCCCCGGTCGCCCCGGATATCCCCTCCCAGGACCCAGATAATATTATCCTTTTTCCTGAATCTCCTGGCAATCCACGTGGCGAACTCTTCCCCGTTCTCCTTCGTCAGGCAGCCCGATTTAACAAAACTGCCCCACGCGGGCAGGAGAGCGATGAAAAGACCCCGTTCCGCTGCCATGTCCACTACCCGTGAAATATGGTCCCAGTAACCGGAAAGGCCCAGAGAATCGGGGGAGCAGCCGCAAAATGTTTCAGTGAGGCTTGCATTTTTCAGGGCCCGATGGCCGTAGACGTTCCTGTCATCCGGTGAGTTCTGCATCATTGTCATAATGACGTTGAATCCCTTGTCCTTCCTGTCATCAAGATACAGCGCCGCCTCTTCGAGGGTCAGTTTCTGAAAGAGCAGCCAGCCCGTATCGGCCAGCCAGAAAAAAGGACACCCCCCTTGGAATCGCAGAAACCGTCCGTCCGGAGAAACTCCTAATTTCGTCCCCTCGGGGAATGCATTCGTATTATTCATAAATTGCCGCCCAGATGGGCCGGCCCCTGCGGAAGGGCCGACCTTTTCGTCATTTCTTGCCGTAGGACTGGTCGTAGGCTCTCTGGATAATCTCCAGGTAATCTTCCAGCCCGATGCTCTTTAACTGGTCGAGGTATTCGTTCCAGCCGCTTTCGATGTCCGTAGTGCCCGAGATGAAACGGACTATGGATTCGCTCATATAATCATAGATAGTCGTTTTGAGGCGGCTCAGTTCTTCGATGTCGCTTTGGGAGTAGTAAAGTTCGGGGAGTACGTTTTCCGTCTTCTGGCCGAATTTGCCCTGTTGAGTGGATGAGCGGAGAAGGAGAGTCATGCGCCCGGCAAGGGGGGCAACATTAGGATCGTAGGGATCCTGAGGATAGGCGATGGACGCGTAGAAGCCGTTCGGGCGGTAAGTGGGAAACACCTGGGGCATCATAATGTTTTTAAACTCGGGGAGTGAGCTGTCCGTATTGAGTGGCACGTATTTGGCAGGGGTCCCGTTGTATCCCTTTTCCCCGTTCGTGGCCAGGACATAATCCTTACCCTCCCGTCCCAGGAGGGAGCGAATCGTACCGGCCTCGGAGAAAAAGTAGTCAAGCAGGCGGAAAGCGGTTTCAGGATTTTCGCAGTCCTTGGTTATGCAGGCGAAACCGGTGGTGTACTTGGCGTAGAGCTTGTTCTCGGTCACCCTCTGGCCAGAGGGGCCGATCAGGGGATCAATCGGAGTGTACTGGTGCCATCGCGTACTGGCGGTGAGGTTATTGGCGTAGCCGGGGCGCATGGCGGGGAAGGCCCCTATTATCGGAGCGTCGCCGCTTTCATTCAGATTGATCTGGGTTTTGTTGTCCATAGTGAACGACTCGAGATAGATCAGCCCTTCCCTGTAGAGCCGGTTCAGGTATTTGAGTCCCTCCTTGTATTCCGGCTCCACCGAAGAGAGAACGACCTTTCCGTCCCGGATCCACATCTTGTCCTTGGAGGGAGTGTAGATGAAGGGGTTCATGAGAAAGCCGTCCAGCTCCACATTGGATCCGGCTTTACATGTGGTCAAAGGAAGTTCATCCGCCTTCCCGTTGCCGTTGGGGTCTCTTTCCTTGAAGGCTTTGAGTACCCGGTAAAAATCCTCCGTGGTTTCCGGTACCTTCATGCCCAGATTTTCCAGCCACTGGGTGTTGAGCCACATTTTCTGCGCGTACTGCATCTGGGGGCCGTCATCGATCTGGGGAAGAGCGAAGATGTTGCCGTCCGGTGTCGTGATGAACGGTTCGAGCTCGCTGTGGTTGGCCAGGACCTGTTTGAACCAGACGGACTGGGTTTCAATGAGGTCATTCAGGGGGATGATGACCCCCTGGTTCCCAAGCTGGGCCTCGGTGCTTTTATCCATTCTGTTCGTCGTCCCGGCGCCGGTGACAATCATGTCCGAGTAATCGTTGCTGGCGAACATGAGGTTTACCTTCTCCCGGAAGTTGGTCGATACTTCGCGCCACTCCACTTTGATGTTGGTCAGTTCCTCCAGCTCTTTCACTTGCTCGTTGTCCGTAACCAACTCCTCCGATGCTACCCATCGGGGGATGAGGATGCTAACACTCTCCTGTTCCTTGACGATGGGGAACGTTCCCGGTTCGGTGAGGTTGTCCAGGTTCCCTTTACTGCCGGAGGCGGCAGACTCCGTTGAACCGGACGCCATGAGAAAAAGGGGGAGAGCTGACATAAGCAGCGTAACCAATGACATCTTTTTCATTTAACTAACTCCTGTAAAAAATATATTGTGCAATAAATTGCCTATTGCCGTATAGGTTATCCCTTGAGGGAACCGATCATGATCCCCTTGACGAAATGTTTCTGAACCAGGGGGTAGAGAAGAAGCACCGGGACGGAGGCGAATACGATGATCGCATATTTGAGGGCTTCCACCAGATTGAGCATCTTCGCCTGCTCCTCCGTCTGGGCCATGATCATTTGCTCCAGAACTACAGAGTCGGAGATGATGTTCCTCAGGACGACCTGAAGGGGGAGAAGATTACGGTTCTGCAGATAGAGGAGCCCGTTGAAATAGGAATTCCAATGGGCTACGGCGTAGAACAGCGTAAGAACCGCGATGATGGGGGCCGAGAGGGGCACGACAACTTTGAGGATGACGGCGATATCGTCCGCCCCGTCCAGATCGGCCGCCTCGTAAAGTTCACCGGGAATCGTGGTCTGAAAGAAGGTTCTGGCTATCATCACGTTCCAGACCGCCAGGGCATTGGGTAGGATCATGGCCCATCGGGTGTCGAGGAGGCCCAGGTCCCTGACAACAAGATAGGTGGGGATCATGCCACCGTTGAACATCATGGTGAAGACGAAAAAGGCTATAATGGCCTTGCGCCCGCAGAAATCCTTGCGGGAGAGGGGGTAGGCCGCCATAATGGTCAGAACGATATTCAGTATGGTGCCGAAGAATGTGTAGATGAGAGAGTTTGAGAATCCCGTGAGCAGATCCCGGCTCTTCATAATCCTCTTGTAGGCCAGGAGTGTCGGCTCCACGGGCAGTAGCCATACCTTCCCGCTGGCCACCGCGTCGGGGGAACTGAGGGAGGAACTGATCACGTTGATCAGGGGGAATAGGATAATCGCAAGGCAGAGGGCTTGAAAGAGGAGATTTACCCCATTGAAGACTCTGTCCGACTGACCGTTCGCTAATTTGCTGATTGACATACCTTACCTCCTACCAGAGACTTGTTTCCGTCAGCCTTGCGGAAATCTTGTTGACGATTGTCAGGAGAATCAGTGAGATGACCGATTTGAGGAGCCCTATGGCCGTGGAGTAGCTGTACTGCATGGATACGAGGCCCACCCGGTAGACATAGGTGGCTATGATATCTGAGGACTCCATGTTCATGGAATTCTGCAGGAGGTATACCTTTTCGAACCCCACGTCCAGTATGTGGGCGGTGCTCATTATGAGGAGAATGATCGCCGTGGGCAGGATGCCCGGTATGTCCACGTACCAGATCCGCTTCCAGATAGAGGCCCCATCCACAATGGCCGCCTCGTGCATTTCCTCGCTGATTCCCGCCAAAGCCGCCAGATAGATGATGGCGTTGTAGCCGGTCTGCTGCCAGAGGCCAGAGAAGACGTAAACCGTCTTGAACCAGCGGGGATCGCCCAGGAAGTGGATGGGATGGCCGGTCAGGGCGACGAGGGCCTTGTTAACAATGCCGTTGATGGAGAGTACCTGGAACATGATGGAGACCAGAAGCACCGTGGATATGAAGTAGGGCATGTAGGTCACCATCTGAACGGTCTTGCCGAATCTCATCCGGGTCGCGTAATTCAGGGAGACGGCCAGAACGATGGGAGGGAGGAGCCCCGCCAGGATCTGGTAGAGGCTCAGGCCTATGGTGTTGAGCATCAGCCTGGCAAAATAAAAGGAGCCGATGAAGTTCTTGAAGTGCACAAAACCGGCCCAGGGGCTGCCCCAGATGCCCTTTACCAGATTGTAATGCTTGAAAGCTATCTGGGCCCCGAGCATGGGGACGTATTTGAAGATGAGAATGTATGCCAGAGGGGGCAGCATAACCAGGTAGAGCTGCCAGTGCCGTTTCATTTTTTTTCCGATAGTCATTTGTCCGTTCATATTTGTCCTTTCTCAGGGAAGGGGATTGATCCCTTCCCAGTGTATGTTCCATTTTCCGTTAACCGGAAACCCGGGGCTATTTGCGGAGCCCCATCCGTCCCAGCCGGCCGTCATCAGGGCTGTTGCGATTAGTAAGCCGCCGTTCCCTGGCAGATAGAGAGGCAGATCCTCCCTGCCGGTCTGCTTATTGTGGCCGTTGGGCAGGTAGGTGTTCTTCGGGGCGTCCATGAGAAGCAGATCTACCGCCTCTCCGGGTCTTCCCAGTCGGGCTGCGGTCATGGCCATGACGGGAAAATCCCAACCCCACATCCTATCGATATTCCAGCACGATCGGATCCTGTCCAGCGTATTTCCCATGGCTTTACCGTCCAGGCCCCTGCCGGGGAGAACTCCTAGTGCCGCCAGCATGGAGGGGTGATCGTAATTGAAGCGGGTAAAAGTTTCCATGCAGTTTTCATGGGCCGGGTAGAATCCTCCGATTGTCGCTGGAGGGGGCAGTTTTCTCCGTACCTCTTCCCACTTGGCCACCGGGGCCAACCCCAGCCGTTCCCTCCACCGGGAAGCCGTCTCCAGGCCGAAGCGCCAGTACTCCAGCTCAAAGGCCGGGTTCCGGACATCCTCGGCGCGATGGTTCTCCTGGGCGGGTATCAACCCGGGGCCCAGATCGTACCTGTCCCGCTGCCCGTCGTAATCGGGGAAGTCGGCCATGAAGTCCGCCGTGGCGAAAACCATTCCGGCGAAAGTTTCCAGAAATTCCAGGGATGGGACCGACCGGTACATCAGTTCCGCCATCATGATGGGATGAGGCTGCTGCCAGATGAGCAGGGGGCCGACGGGGGAAGGGCAGTCGTAGCCTTCGGGCCCAACCATTTTCGGCCATCTCGCCCCGGCGAAACCCTGGGAACGGGCCAGCTCTTCCGCCCTGTTCTGGCTGCCCCGGTACCACCAAAGGCTGTTTCCCAGTAGGCGGGGCCGGTTCCAGAGGGGAAAATGGGCGCTGTTCCAGTAGTGCATTTCCAGATGGAATTTGCCAAACCAGCTGTTGCAGGTCAGCCCTGTCTCCTGGGGGGGCAGAGAGCCGGAGGTCTGTATCGCCGTCAGATACTGTGACAGGACGATCCTTCTCTCCAGCTCCTCCGCCCGGGGATCGGTGCAGTCCCCCAGATCGATGAAGCCGCCCTCGTTCCAGAACCCGTTCCAGTGCTTCCGGCTCCTCTCGAAAAGGTGTGGCACCTCCGGTACGGATTCCCTGAAGGGGGATGGAGAGAAGGAACAGGAGAAACTGATGTCAGGGGAGCCGTTTGATCCCCCCAGGACGATCCGGTGGGAAGCCAGTTCATGTGTCAGCAAGCGGCATGAGGCGGATACCCGGACGAAGTAACGCGTGTCGTCGAGGATGCGGACGAAATCCGCATACCCCTCTCCCCGCCGCAGGAGGTGCGTGAAATGCTTATCCGTCCTTTTCCAATCGGATGCCCCCATGCCCGGATCGGCGTAGGGAAAGGAGATGACTATCCGTCCCGTGTCCCGGAAGAGGGGGGAAGACGCGGCGAAGGCGAGGGTATCCCGTTCCGGATCGCAGCATAGGCTGGTCTTGACGGGAACGCCCCCCAGGGTGAAGCGGCTCTCAATGGTTCCCGACAGGAGATCCAGTTCCTGCCGGATGTCTGCGGGGAGGGCGCCCCCGGGAAAGTCGAATCCTATGCGGGCGAGATTCAGCCGGTGTGGGTTCTGCCTTAACCGCAGATAAGCCTCTTCCTGCCCCTCCGAATCGGTGTAGTAATCCAGCGTCCTTCCGTGGAAGCGGCAGGTTTTTCCCCTGAGATCCCTCCTGTCTCCGGCGAGATTGCCCGGATCGGGAAAGGAGTGCCAGCCCCACTGGCTCTGGGTGCAGAGGGGCATCGCCCCGTCGTAGGTGTCCGGATAGGTTTGCAACCCCGTGGGATCCACGGTAAAGGCCAGTTCCCCGTTGCCTACGCTCAGGGGGGACTGGGGCTGGAAATCGGTAAGAACCGGATTGTGCCG
>QKAI01000434.1 GCA_003246505.1 Spirochaetaceae bacterium
GGTGCGAAGGTCCGGGGGCGTATCGATCAGAAGGCGTCCCCGGTCGGTCTCCACCAGCAGGGAACAGCGCATCCGGCGGTTGCGGGGATTATCGGAAGTGCATACGGGGCAGTGACATCCCGGCACGGGAATGCCCGTGGATGTGCCCGATCCGAGGACGGTAATTTTCATAAAAGGATAGTACAACAGCTTGTAATTCCGTGTAAAGGAGAAGTAAGATAGATAGATGAAAAAGACAGAACTGCTGGCCCCGGCGGGCAACCTGGCCTCCGCCCTGGCCGCTTACGATAACGGCGCCGACGCGGTATACGCGGGACTCGGCCGCTTTAACGCCCGGGAAATGGGTGAAAATTTCGATTACGACGACATGTCCCGCCTCTCCGCCTATTCCAAGAAGCTGGGACGGAAATTCTATGTCACCCTCAATACCCTTATCAAAGAGAGCGAGATGGAGCAGGTGGCGGAGAGCGCCGCCGGACTGGCCGCCCTGGAGCCGGACGGGTTCATTATCCAGGATACCGGCGTGGGGCGCATGCTCCGCACCTGCTTTCCCCGCATCCCCGTCCACGGTTCAACCCAGATGGGCATTCACAACAGCGACGGGGTGCTCCTGGCCCGGGATATGGGGATCAGCCGGGTAATTCTGGAAAGGCAGGTCACCCTGGCGGAACTGGAGCCCATCATGGCGGTGAGCCCGGTGGAGATCGAAGTCTTCATCCACGGCGCCCTCTGCTGCTCCCTCTCGGGAAGCTGCCTCTTTTCCAGCACCATGGGCGGCTGGAGCGGCAACCGGGGCCGGTGCAAGCAGCCCTGTCGCCGGCGCTACCACGGGACGGTGGACGGGAGCAAGACGAGCGGGTTCTTCTTCTCCACCCAGGATCTCTACTCCCTGGACCTGATTCCCCGGTACCGGGACCTGGGCGTGGCCTCCCTGAAGATCGAAGGTCGCCTGAAGAAGCCGGACTATGTGAAAAAGACGGTCCAGGCCTACCGGCTCATGCTCGACTCCAACGCCTCCGACCGGGAGGAGAACCTCAGGAAGGCCAAGGCGATTCTGGCCGGCTCCTACGGGCGCAAATGGTCCCACGGCTTCGCCACCGAGGAGGATATGAAACACCTGGTGGCCCATAGGAGTATGGGCGTCTCAGGCCTTCTGGTGGGGGAAGTGAACCGGGTGGACCAGGGGACCATCAAGGTCCGATTTTCGCGCACGGTCCGCCTGGGGGACAGGCTGCGCATTCAGAGCCGGTCCGGCGACGAGGGTCCCGCCTTCACGGTGACCAAGTTGTTCATTAGCGGAAAATACGCCAAGCAGAGCGAAAAGGGCCGGGACGTCTCCCTTCCCTGGGACAGGGAAGAGCTGCCCCCGGTGGGCCTGGTCTACCGGGTGGGGGAGAGCACCACCTACAATTCGGGGGAGAAGCTGCCCCTCTTCGAGGCGGCCAGGAAGGTGGATCTGTCCATCGCCCTGACCGCAGATGAGCTGCGGGTCACCACCTCCCGGCTCAGGGGGGATTATGTCTTCCGGAGGGATCTTGCCCTGGAGAAGGCGGAGAAAAGCCCCCTCACGGCGGATCAGCTCCGGGAGGCCTTCAGGGCCACCCGCAGCGGGGAGTGGCAGGCCGGGGACATGGCCGTTACCATCGGGGGGGATCTCTTTTTCCCCGCGGGACAGCTCAAGCAGATCCGCCGGGAATTCTGGGAGGAGATCATAGAACGGCTGGAAAGGGATTACGTACCGGAAAATCCCGATGCCTGGAGGGAGACCTTCGCCTCCCTCCAGCCCGCGCCCTACCGGGGGAAACCGGGGGACGACCGGATTCTCTCCCCCACCGGTCCCCTCCGGCCGGGGGAAGTGGAGGTCAAGCCGGTCAACGGCGCCTACGGGAAGCAGCATGAGCTCATACTCCCCGACTTCTGTCCCCAGGGGGATCTGGAAAAACTCCGTTCCGCCGTACAGGGGGCGGTCAGGAAGGGGGTGAAGCGCTTCCGGATCACCTCGCTCTACCAGCTGCAGCTCCTGAGGGAATTCGGGAACCTGGAACTGACCGGATCCTATCCCCTGCCCACGGTGAACAGCTGGGCGGCGGAGGAGCTCTCCCGGTACGGGCTGAACCGGGCGCAGGGATGGGTGGAGCTGGAGGAGAAATCCCTGAAGCAGTTCGTCAAGGCCTCTCCCCTGTCCGTGGAGATCTATAGGAGCGGACGCCCCGCCCTGCTGACAACCCGGGCCCATATCGCCGCGGAAGGGGAGATCAATGACTCCCGGGGCAAAACCTTCTCCGTAGAGAAGGAGGGGGGTCTCTTCCGGCTCTACGGGGGGGAGGTATTCTCCTTTCCCGGGCAGAAGGGCTGTTCCTCCTTCTTCGACAACAGCCATACCTCCTCCCGGGACAGGGACAAGGAGACGGACAATTTCAACTGGGACCGGGATCTCATCTGATGGCCTACGGGGCCCTCATTATCTCCATGTTTCTCTGGGGCGGGTCGTTTATTGCCCTGAAAATAGCCTATTTGGGGTATCATCCCATGTTCATCATGGCGGCGAGGCTGACCCTGGCCTCCCTCTTTTTCCTCCCCGCTGCCCGGGGTCTGGGAAAGAGCTACCGCAAGGGGGACCTGAAATGGCTGGTGCTCATGGCCCTCTTCGAGCCCTGTTTTTATTTTTCCTTCGAAGCGGAAGCCCTGAGGTATACCACCGCCTCCCAGGCGGGCATGATCTGTTCCCTCCTGCCTGTCCTGGTCATCATCCCCTCCGCCCTCTTCCTTAAGGAGAGGATCACCCCCGCCCGGATCGGAGGCTTCATTCTGGCCGTGGGCGGTTCGGTCTGGCTCTCCCTGGTCAGCGAAGGGACCGAATCGGCCCCGGACCCCCTGCTGGGGAACACCCTGGAATTCTTCGCCATGGTGTTCGCCACCTGTTATACCGTATCGGTCAGGAAGCTATCCGTCCGCTATTCCGCCACATCCCTCACGGCGGTGCAGGCCTTCGTGGGGGCCCCCTTCTTTCTGATCCGCCTGATATTCTCTCCGGGGGCCTTCCCCAGGGCCTTTCCCCCGGGCCCCACCCTGGCCGTCATTTTTCTGGCCCTCTTCGTGTCCACGGTGGCCTATCTCTTCTATGCCTACGGGATTCAGAAAACCACCGCCTCCACCGCGGTCCTTTTCATCAACCTCATACCCGTGATCACCCTCGTGGCCAGCATTATGATTCTAAAGGAGAAGATTACCCCGGTGCAGATCGCCGCGTCGGCCCTGATACTGGGGGGAGTCGTTCTGGGGCAGAGAATCCGCTTCAGTCGAGCCTGAAGATCCTGTCAAGGAAGGAGTAGAGCATGTCCGTCAGATCGCCCAGATGCTTGACGGGCATGATATTGATTCCCAGGGCCGATTTCAGATAGTAGAGCAGCAGGAAAAGGAGAAGGAGAAAGGGAAGGAGGAGAAGGGCGGCGGATATGGCGTTGTTCACCTTTCTGACCCGGTAACGCCGTTCCGCCTCGATCTGCTTCGTCTCCTGCCGGGTGTCCCGGCCGATGAGTATGACAAAATAGTAGCGCCGAAAAAAAAGGGGTAAAGTGCCCCGAAGGTCTATGCGGTGGTTCCGTTTTTTGGCCACCACCTCCTTGCGTCTCTCTCTCTCCATAAACACATATTACCTATTATCCTACTCCGTGGCAAGTTTGGCATCCCACATTTCACATGACACAGGGTATATTTTAATCGACAGCTAACAGCAAGACCGGTATAATAGGGCCATGTCCCAAGGCGATTTCCTGGAAATAGAGAGAAAATTCCTCATTCACGATCTCCCCCCCGGTTACGATGACCATCCCTCGGAGATCATAGCCCAGACCTATTTGAGCCGTCCCGGCTACTTTCCCGTCCTGCGGGTCCGCCGTTACGGCCCATCCTACTGGCTCACCGTTAAGAAGAGGGAGAAGGAGAATCCCCTCATATGCCATGAGGTGGAGATCCCCATAGACCGGGACCGCTTCGAAAAGCTCCGGGAGATGGGCGAGGGCCGGCATATCACCAAGAGGCGCTACCGGATCCCCCTGGAAGGTCTCACGGCGGAGCTGGACATATTCGAGGACAACCTGGCGGGATTGATCCTGGCGGAGGTGGAATTCGAGAATCCCGATGCGGCGCGGGCCTTTTCCCCTCCCCCCTGGTTCGGCCGGGAGGTGACCGATGAGCCGGGATACTCCAACAACTATCTCGCCTCAAACGGCCTCCCTTGAAAGTACTAAGCAAATAACCTATAGTTAGACAGACCCCCCTGATATTCGTCTGCCCATAAAGGAAGTTTGTTAATGAACAGTAAAATCAGCGATTTCATCAAGAGGTTTCATGAGGATCGGGAGAGTTACAGCAACGTCCTGGAGACCCTTCTTTCCAGCCTTATCATGATCAGCGAAACCGCGGCGCCCACATTCAGGGAGCACAACCGGGCCCGCTGCCTGGTGAACCGTTATATGAGCAGCAATCTCCTGAACTGCTATGTGGATGAACTGGGGAACGCCCTGGGCATTATTCCCGGGAAAAGCGACCGGAACATCCTCCTCGTGGCCCATCTGGATACCTTTTTCGACGAGAAGGTGGACCATACCGTCACCATCCTCCCCGATCTGGTAAAGGGAGCCGCTGTGGCCGACGACAGCCTGGGCCTGGCCGCCCTGGCCACCCTGCCCTATATTCTGGAAACCTACGGCATAGAGCCGGAGGCGAACATCATCCTCATGGGTTCCGCCCGCAGCCTGGGCCGGGGGGATCTGGAGGGCCTTCGTTTCTTTCTGGACAACTTCAAGAAGCCCATAACCGCGGGCGTATGCATAGAGGGGGTCAAGCTGGGCCGGCTCAGCTACTCCTCCATCGGAATGCTGCGGGGGGAGATCAACTACCGGGTTCCCGAATCCTACGACTGGACCAAGTTCAACTCCGAGGGAGCCATCATCAATATGAACGATCTGATTAACAGGATTCTGGAGATTCCCACCCCCAGCAAGCCCAAGACCTCCATCGTCCTGGGCTCCATTGAGGCGGGGACCTCCTACAACACCATCCCCACCAGGGCGAAGCTGAAGTTCGAGATACGCTCCGAATCGGATCAGCTGGTGGAGGATATCGCCCACAAGATCGAAAGCCTCACCCAGGAGATGACCTCCCTCTCCGGGGCCCACGTGGAGTTCAAGCACCTGGCCCGCCGCTCACCGGGTGGCACGGACTTCTCCCATCCCCTTAACCTGATCGGACGGGAGATCCTGACCGATCTCAAGATCAACACCCGCCTCACCCCCAGCACCTCCGAGCTGGCCGCCTTCATAGATAAGGCGATCCCCGCGGTAACCATCGGGCTCACCGACGGGGAGAACATGGGGGAGGAGGATGAGTCGATTCAGATCCAGCCCATCAAAAAGGGCCTCTCCCTTCTGGTGGGGCTGATCCTGGCCATAGACGGAGGGTACACCTTTGACAACTAACGAATGGATTAAGACCAATACCTACCACCGCTCCGACTTCGAAGATCTCCAGACCCTGGTCAATGAGAAGGAGAAGCGGGGGCTCACCATCTCCCTCTGCATTCCCACCCTCAACGAGGCGAAGACCATCGGCAAGGAGGTGGTCATTTTCAAATCGGAGCTGATGAACCGCTTCCCCCTGCTCGACGAATTCGCGGTCATCGATTCCGGGTCCGAGGACAACACCCTGGAAATCGCCTCCTCCTTCGGGGCGGATACCTATCTGGCCTCGGAGATCCTTCCCAATCTGGATGAGAAGCGGGGCAAGGGGGAGAACCTCTGGAAGGCCATCTATCAGCTCAAGGGCGATATCATCGTTTACATCGATGCGGATATCAAAAACATCCATCCCCGCTTTGTCTACGGACTCATAGGCCCCCTCATCTACCGGGATGAGGTCAAGTACGTCAAAGCCTTCTACGACCGGCCCCTGGCCTTCTCCGAGGGGGTGCGCCCCTCCGGCGGGGGCAGGGTCACGGAGATTCTGACCCGTCCCCTCTTCAGCCTCTTTTTCCCCGAACTGGCCGCCATCATCCAGCCCCTCTCCGGGGAGTATGCGGTCCGCCGGGAGGTTCTGGAGAGGATCTCCTTCCCCATCGGATACGGGGTGGAAACCAGCCATCTCCTGGATGTTTACCACGAACTGGGCATGTCCGCCTTCGCCCAGACCGATCTGGACCAGCGGGTACACAGGAACCAGGAGACCCGGTCCCTGGGAAAGATGTCCTTCGGCATACTGCAGACCTTCCTGAACCGTATGAAGACCTACGGCCTGATGAATGATATGCCCGATATCAACACGGTCCTTCACCAGTTCCAGGTGAGGGAGAATCAGTTCGAAATGGTGGACCAGAACATCATCGAGTACGAACGCCCCCCCATGATCACCATTCCGGAATACCGGGAGAAATTCTCCCGGGACGAAAAATCACAGAATACAGGAAAAAATAAAGAGAAATGATTTCACCGGTAACTTTCAACGATGTCACATTCAGCTGGGCCGAAGGGGAGCGGCTATTCACCTCCCTCACCCTGGAACTCCCCCGTGGTATCACCGCCCTCACCGGCCAGAACGGCACGGGAAAATCCACCCTCATGCTTCTGGGCGGGGGGCGGATCCTTCCCCAGGAGGGAACGGTGGTTCTGAACGGTAGGGCGACGGATGAGTATTTCGACGAGGGGGAACGGAATCTGACCGCCTCCTTCGTCTATCAGAATATGGAGTTCGAGACCGAGGAGAACGCAGGCGCCCTTCTGGAACAGATCGGCAGGGGGGGCAGCCTGGGAACGGATGCCCCCTCGGTTCTGGCCGAGCTGACCGAAGCCCTGGAGCTGGAGGGGCTCCTGAACCGTCCCCTTCAGAGGAACAGCAAGGGGGAGATACAGCGGCTCATCTGCGCCTTCGCCCTTCTCTACGGATCCCCCATTCTTTTCATGGACGAGCCCTTCTTCGCCATGGAGGGCCGGCAGCGGGAGAAGGCCCTGGAGTATATCTCCCATTACATCCACCGGAGGGAAGCCTCCCTCTTCATCTCACTCCATGAGCTGGAACTGTCCGCGAAATACAGCGACAATACGCTCCTTTTTTTCAAGGATGAGAGGATGATGCTCG
>QKAI01000182.1 GCA_003246505.1 Spirochaetaceae bacterium
CTGCCCCTGGGCTCTCAGGGAGATCAGTTCGGGCAGGGTGATTTCCGGAGCCGCCAGCCCCCGGTTCATGATGGCATTGGCCCTGTAGAGCCCTTCCCCGGTCACCCGGCTCGCCTTCTCGACCTGGTCTATCCATTCATCCATCCGGTTCCAATCCTCCTCCCAGGGCAGGCAGAACAGGAGGTAAAGCATTTTTACCATGGGCTCCCATTGGGCATCGGAATATTTGCGCAGGATTGCCAGGGAAATCTCCCCGTACCGGCAGGCCTCCCTCTGATTGCCGAAGGCGGCGAGCAGTATGGCATATCCGATGAAACCCACGGAGGATTCCGGGGAGAGGCCGTAGCGCAGGCTCAGAAGGGCCGCTCTGAGCACGGAATTGCCGAACAGGGGGATATTCCCGGAGTTGTAGGCGGAGGGGATGAAGCCCGCGAAAAGGCGGACCCCGATGCGCCCTCTCTCCGATTCGTTCTCCCTAAGGGTAAGGATCTTCTTCCCTCCCCTCCTCAGGAGCCGGATTTTCAATGCGAGGAAATGACTGGCCAGGCTTACCATTCCCGGTCTGGTGTTGACGGAGAATCCCAGATACCTCAACCCCTCCTGCCCGGCGCGCAGGGCTTCCCCTATTTCGCCCCGGGGGAAACTGTAAATCATCTGAAGTTCCTTTGCCCGGGCCTTTTCCCCGTTACTCCGGGAGAGGCCTATAAGGGCGTCCAGATACTCCTCGGCCCGGTCGTACTGCCTCAGCCGGTAGGAGCATTCAATGGTCCTGAAATAGAGAAGGTACAGATCCCCCGGGGAGGAGTTCCCTATCTCTTCCCCGTAGAACCGGATCATGTACCGGAGCATATCCGAGGCGGACTCTAAATTCTGTGTGGAGAGATGAAATTCCACTCCCCGGGAGAGAACCCCGTAGGCAGATGAGAAGGGGATGGAGAGGTTTTTCTGCCCCGAAAGAACCAGATGGGATGCCAGATTGAGAGAGTCCCGGGCCGATTCGGCCCTGATATGCCTGAAAAGGCGGGAGCTGATATGGCTGTGAAGTTTGCGGCTGGCCTCTTCGTCGAGAAAGGAGTGGACGACCCCTTTGATCTTATCATGGATAAAGCGGAATTCCCTCTCCCGGGTGGGCGGCGCCGGGGGGGAGGATTCGATTCCGATGAGAAAGCCCTCCCTCTCCCCGAACTGGAGGGAGAGGGCAATCTCCTCCCGGGGATAGGGGAGAAGTTCGCAGAGCTCGGGAAGATTGAAGCGGCTTTTCAGGTGGGAAATATCCACCAGGATCTGCTTAACCCGTCCGGGCAGTCCCCCCATCTGGGTCGTGACCATCTCAAGTTCTGTTTCGAAGACGGGCAGATTGATGAGTCCCTCATAATCCAGATCCCAGGCTCCCTCCTTGCCGTTGAAAAAAATCAGATTCCTGCTGTTTATCTCTCCGATGTACTGGTTGAGAAAGAGGGGATTCCCCTTTGTCCTGCTGAAGAAAAAACCGGTCAGCCTCTCCTGCCGGTCCCGGGATAGGGGGGAGATCTCCTTGACCATGCGTGCGACGGCTTCCCGGTCCAGATTTTCCAGCTCCAGGGAGAGGGGAACCCTCTGAAAGGGTTCCTCCCAGTTGCCCCGCCCCTCACCCCGGCGGCAGGAGAGGATGAGAAGGACCCCGGGGACAGGAACATCGAAAAGCTCTCTCAGGAGGGAGGCTAAACCGCTGTCCATCCATTGCAGATCGTCGATGAAGAGGATCAGGGCGTCCCTCTGGACCGAAAGGAAACGGATAAGCTCCAGCACCGCTCCGATGATGATCCGGGTGGAGAGTTCCCCCCCGGGAAGGGTTTCCCCCTCACCTTCTTCCTCGTCGAAGAGAAGGCCGAGGCTTCCGGGGCACAGCCTCCTTATAATCCCGGACCGGATCCCCCTTCTCCCCTTGAGGGCCCCTTTCCATTCTGCCATCTCCTGGGGGGATTGTTTCTCCGTCCAGTCGGAAAGGGCTGACAGGAGTCGGGTCAATCCGGAATCGTATTCGGAATTCTTATACTCCTCGAATTTAACACCCAGGAAAAGGGGCTCGCGGCCCTTGAGGCTTTCATGGAAATGATTGACCAGACTGGTCTTGCCGCTGCCCGGCTCCCCCCTTATCGCCAGCGACCGGAAGGCGCCCCGGGCCGACTCCCCATAGTATTTCCCGAGTATTTCCATCTCCCCGTTCCTGCCGTACAGACGGTCCGGTTCGGTCAGGCCCTGCTTTCGGTCAAGCTTTCCCGCCTGGAAATCTCCCGTGCCGGCCTGCAGACCGATCCAGTCGTACAGAAGGACGGAAACATTCTGGTACCGCCGTTCCGGGTCCTTTTCCAGAGTTTTCTCCACCACAGCCCGCAGGGGCAGCCGGAGGGTTTCGAGGGACGGGGGCAGAGTGATTTCATCGGGCAGGCGGGTGAGGATGCGGTGTATCATTCCGGGAGTGTCATCCCACTGGAGGGGGAATTTTCCGGAGAGCAGGAAATAGAGCAGGGTTCCCAGGCTGTAAATATCACTGCGGCCGTCGACGATGTGCCCGGTTCGACCGGTCATTTCCGGGCTCGAGGAGAGCAGGGAAAGGGGTTCCCCATTCACAAAACCCGGGGGGAGGGGGGTGTAACTCTCGGATCCCCTGTCCAATCCCAGGAGAAGGGGTTTGCCGGCGGAGGAGAGAAAAATGCCCGATGGGGAGATGTTCCTGAGGAGGATGTTCCGTTTGTGAAGCATTTCGACGATCCCTATCAGATCGGCGGAAAAATCCAGGATCCCCCGTCCCGTGGGATTGAGAGCCCTCCACTCCTCCATCCCCTTCTCCACTTCACAATCGTAGAGGGAGAAGAGATAATCCTGCCAGTAATCCTGCTTCAGGAGCCTCGGCAGGAAATCATATCCCCGGTTGAGCTTTCTCAGCAGGTCCCTCTCATTCTGCAGGCCGTACACGCAGGAAGGGGAGGGCTGGGGCTGGGAGGAGATTCTGACCAGACAGGGTTTACCCAGATACCGGGCTTTATAGGTTTCCGTATCCCCGAGGGTAGATAGGTGCTGTATTTCCTCAAGCTGCCAGAATTCGGTATGGATCATCAATCTATAGTATCGTCAAAATTGAGAAGGAAAGCTGAAAGATTCCATAAAATCCAGCAATTAACGCCAAAAAAAAGATATCCGTAATAGCCCAGAAGGGGCATCTCCGAAAAAATATGGATGACATCCACGTAGGGAACCGAATACATCCAGAATCCCGGCGTGGTGGGATAGAATCCGTGGAACCACTCGCTGCCGAAATTCCACAGCTCCCAGACGAACCCGTTCAGAAGGGTGGCCAGGGCGATCAGAACGGTTTGGCTCCAGTCCCCCTCCCCTATGCCGCTCAGGACGGTTCTCCTGCCGACCAGGCTTAATCCGGCTCCGAAAACGGGGATAAGGGCCACCCATACGGCCCAGAAGAGGGGATAGGGGAAGAAATTCATGAGCACAAACAGGGATAGCCCCAGAATCAGGACGGGGATTTTTATCCAGCCCTTCGCCTCCAGGCGCGGTCCCCCGGCGTACCTGTCCCCAAGTCGGGGGAAGGTACGCAGAAGGGTGTACCATTCGAATATGACAGGGAGGATCGTGGTGTATCCCAGGGTGAACCAGAGAATGTTGCCGAAATTGGTAAAAACATCATAATTGGGGTAGTACCAGTTTTCCAGGACGAAGAAATTCAGATATTCGAAGAGAAACCAGCTCAGGGCGGAAACGATTATCATAAGCTTGAACTGGTTTCGCTTCACCGCGAAAAGGGAGCGTCCCCCCGATCTCCTGTATACGATCCCGTCCAGTACCAGGATAAACCCCCAGGCCAGGGGTACAAAGGAGTAGTGCTCCACGGGATAGAGGACCTTGAACCGCCCCCACATCAGAATCCAGAAAACGACGGTGACCGCCAGGGAGGGATAGAACCAGGGGGGGAAAGAGGCCCGATTCATCCCCGATTCTCCACGCCCCGCCGCTCTGCCCTTGAAACCGAACAGCCGGGGGAAGAGCAGGAACAGGGTGATCATCAGGGCGAAGAGGGAGAAGGCGACGAAATAGGAGCCGCTGAAGCCGGGGGGATCTTCCATTAAGCGGGCGGGGAAAAACCCGTATCCCCCGGGCATCCCGCCCCGGGAGAGATAGGCCCCGCCGACGGGGAGCAGGCAGATCAGTACAAATAATCCAAGGATAAACAGATAGGACTTTCTTTTTTTCATAACCCCATTATACAGCGAAACCGGGGGGAGTCTTCCAAAAAATTCTCAAAAAGGGGATCCTGGGGATCAATCCATGCTTAATGGCGGACATAACGAAATTTGATCTGTCCCGGCTGATGTAGAATAATATAAATTCCAGGGTTTTCCCCCATTCAGGAGGTTATGATACTGTAAAAAATGTAATAATCGCCTTCCCCCCTGTTAAGAAAGTAAAATCCCACGGGAATAGGGGATAATCCCCTTGAAAACAGGGCCTCCCTGAATTATTTTGGCCCTGAAAACGGGAATCGGCTCCATGGGAATTGGTTCGGGCCGTTCCATCGCTCCGGTCGCCTACCGGATCAACAAAATAATTACGGGAGAAAAAATTAATGAAATTCAACAAAATAAGGGGAATCAGATGGACGGTCATGACCGCCAGCTGCGTGGGATGCGGTCTCTGTCGGGTATGAAAGGTTTCTCCCCCGAATTCGGTTACTGGAACGGGAACATTCCCTATGCCCGGATCGGTACGGGGGAAAGGCACATCATATACCTGAACGGCGGACCGGGGAACGATGTCCCCCGTGGCTTGATGCTGCGGATGTATCTGGGGGATTTTACGGAGCTGATGGGGGATTATACCATCTGGGTCGTCACCCGCCGGCAGGGACAGCCCGGGGATTACGGGACCCGGCAGATGGCGGCAGATCTGGCCCGGGGGATCGGAGATTTCTTTCCCGATCCCCCCGATGCGGTCATCGCCCTCTCCTTCGGGGGAATGGTGGCCCAGTACCTGGCGGCGGATTTTCCGGGCCTTGTCAAAAAATACATCCTCCTGGATACGGGCTATATCCTCTCCCCCCGGGTGGGAAAACTGGATATGAAATTCGCCCGCCACATGGCCGTGGGCCGCAGCGGGAGGGCCCTGGCACAGGTCGCCCTCTACACCATTCACCCGGGCCCTCTCCAGTTTCTGGCCTGGCTGTTCTTTCTGCTCTTCGGCAACCTGATCATGGGAAACAAACACCATTCCCACTTCGAATCGGATGTGATCAATGAGGCCCGGGCCGGGATGGAGCACGACTCCCGGGACGTCCTTTCCCTTATCAGGGAACCGGTGCTGCTCTGCGGCGGCGGCCGGGATATCGCGTTCCCCCCGAAAATTCTGGAGGAAACCGCCCTGGGGATAGAAAGGGCCGACCTCATCATCTTCCCCGGCCGGGCCCACAGCCAGACCATGGGGGACAGAAAATTTCTCCCCCTGATGACGAGATTCCTATCGGTTTGATCAATTCTTCTTTCTTCCCCATTGACAGACTTCTATTTAGGCATTATAGTACCTAAATAAAAAGATAAAAAGGAGGAACCATGAACCTGATCAATCTGTCGGAAGGCGCCTACCTGGCCATGCACAGTCTGGCCCTGGTGGCGAAAAGCCAGCCCGAAAGACTGACCGTCAAACACCTGGCGGAAGAACTGGATGCCTCCCAGGCCCATCTGGCCAAGGTCTTCCAGACACTTCACAAGGCTGGATTCGTCGATTCGGTCCGGGGACCGGCGGGGGGATTCATCCTCAAAAAGCCGGCGGAGGAGATAAGCTTTCTGGATATTTACGAAGCCATGGAGGGCCCCGTCAATCTGGGCCACTGCCCCTTCGGAAAGACAAAATGCGCCTTCCATAACTGCATTTTCACGAAGGACATTCACAGGATATCCGCGGATATTTATCAAACCTACAAGAGGATCAGGCTGTCGGATTTCTGATCATTTTTTCTTTCTATTTAGGCATTATAGTACCTTTTTATTTATATAGGAGTTTTCATGAGTTATTTTGAGAGGACAAGCACCCTTCTGGAGATCGCCGAAAAATATCCCCTGACCATTCCGGTCTTCACCTCCAACGGCTTCGCCCATATGGCCGACCCGGCCAAACGGGAGCAGTTCGGGAAATCGGTGACCCTGGAGATGGCCCTGATGCTCAAGCAGCTGGATTACGGCACCTTTGAGAAATTCCTCACAGATGCAATTGAAGCCCCGATGAATCATTCAGACGCCACCCTGGCGGCGAACGAGAAGGACGCCCGGGCGGAATTGAGCATCCTGGGACTCCTTCCCTGCCCCGTGCGAATTCCCCTGCTGGAGGAGTTCAACCGGTTCATCGAGGGCTTCCGAAAGGATCATGATACCAGGATCAACTACGAACTCAAGGCCGCCTCCCTGGGGCTGGAGTGGGTGCAGAACAATATAGAGGGAATAACCGACGCCGGGCAGCTGCCCGATCTTTTCATATCCGCCGGGTTCGATATGTTCTTTGATAAAAAGAAGATCGGCCAGTTCAGGGAGAAGGGGGTCTTCCGGGATCTGACAGGGATGGGGACCTTTAACGCCTCCTTCGGCGGGCTGAATCTGGAGGATCCCCGGGGGCACTTCTCCCTCATCGGGGTGGTGCCCGCCGTATTTCTCATCAACCTGAGGGAGCTGGAAACCCTTCCCGGAAACCCGCCGGTCCCCCGAACCTGGCTGGATCTGATGGATCCGGTCTTCGAAAAGCGCATCTCCCTCCCGGTGGGGGACTTCGACCTCTTTAACGGCATTCTCCTGAATATCCACAAGACCTATGGGGATGGGGGTGTAGAGAAGCTGGGGCGGAGCCTTCTGGAATCCCTCCACCCCTCCCAGATGGTCAAGAGCGACCGGAAAAAGGACAATAAGCCCGTGGTGACCATCATGCCCTACTTCTTTACGAAAATGGTCAGGGAGGGGAGCTCCATGGAAGCGGTCTGGCCGGAGGACGGGGCCATCATAAGCCCTATCTTCATGCTCTCCAAGGGGGAGAAGCGGGAGAAGCTCCAGCCGGTGATC
>QKAI01000365.1 GCA_003246505.1 Spirochaetaceae bacterium
CCACAGATCGGAAAGCAGAACCGGACCGGCGCCGATATCCCTCCGGGGCAGTTCGGAGCAGTAGCCGAAGGAGCCCTGTCCCAGATCGTTATCCCCGTTGTTCAGAATCAGAAGCCCCTCCGCCTCAAGCCAGCGGAAATAGGCCAGATGATCGTCGGCGATGCGGGAGATGAATTCGTGGAACCGGTCGGGAAAGTCCACCACCGCGAAGATCATCCCCTCCATACCCATGAGATGGACGATACGCTGACTCAGGGAAACGCCCGGGGATCCCATGACCATCCGGGGGGGCAGAATATCCCCGATGGTATCGCCCACCAGGGAAAACCACTCCCCCGTCCCCCGCCGGTCCACCGACCAGGCCGACCGGCCCAGAGCGTCGAAGTCGGCGGGGAACTCCTTGATATGGTGGATAAACTGATGCCCCACCCCCCCTTCTTCAGGATGGGCCAGCTCCACGACCAGATCAAAAAGGCGAAAATCCGTTTTCCAGTGTACGGGGAAAGAACCGGAAACCACCCGGTCGTCCCCAATTCTCTCATGGTTCGTGATGTTTCTGTTAATCGTCAGTTCCATCTCCCGTCCGGGAGGGCTTTCACAGCGCAGGGAGGGAAGGAGATCCTGCTCAAAGGTCCACAGTTCCACATGAATCATGGGTTTTTCCCCTTTCAGATCATTATGATCGGTCCATGCCTTTCTCTTTTCTCCCATGAGAGGCAACTGGGAATAGTCCCGTTGTTTTTTCGCCAGTTCCCGCAGGATCTCCCGATCCTTAGAAGGTAATACCATGTTATCTTGCTCTTCCTTTATTGGGCTGCATATATTTTACCCCTTTAATTATAGGCAATAAATCAATGATATTGCTGTATTGTTACACTTTCTTGCTGTATATTAGGGACATGAACTACTCCACCTACTCATTGACCTTCCCCCGGGATATCCTGGGGAAGGAGAAGGGACACCCCCTGCTCCGGCCTCTCCTCCCCCTGGAAACGGGGCTGTTCGAAAAAGCCGCCGGCCATGGAATCTTCCGGAGAGACCTGGGGGAGTACATCCTCATTTACTGCGTGGAGGGGAAGGGATTCCTGGAATTGGGCGGCGGGGTACACAGGGTGGAACCGGGCATGGCCTTCGTCTGCCCCCCCGGGCTTTCCCATCGGTACTGGGCCGATCCGGCCGATCCCTGGACCATTTACTGGGTCCACTTTACCGGGGACTGCGTCCCGTACATACTGGCCGAAACGGGCCATACGGCGGAGACGCCCTGTCTTTCCCTGGGGGTGCGAGGCAGAATGAAGAGCTCCTTTATCGCCCTGGCGGAGTGCTTCCGCCGGGGACACGGCTTCCCCCACATCTACGGAGCCGCCGCCGCGCTCTACCAGCTGTTCAGCGCCATCATAACCATAAAGAGCTACCGGATGCCCTTCCGGGAGGAATTCCCCGATATGGAGGAGCTCCTGGATTATTTATGGGAGAATCTGGATAAAAATCTGACCCTGGACGATCTGGCGGCTAAGGCGGGTATATCCAAATTCCATTTATCCCGAAGATTCACCGGGGCGGCGGGGATTCCTCCCATGGCGTACTTTCTGCAGCTGAAGATACGAAGGGCCTGCGAAATTCTGGATACCACGGACCTAAAGGTCAGGGAAATCGGGGAATCCCTGGGATTCAATACGGCGAATTACTTCTCCGAATCCTTCAAAAGGATTACCGGCACGACCCCCTCCCTGTACAGGCAGAGCCGCCGGGCCGGCATATAGTTTGCCCCCGGATCAGAAATGGGCGCGGAGATATCTCTCTATCTCCCCCGCGTCACTCTTCACGAGTTCCGCCTTCTTCTCCCTGTCCAGGAGCGCCAGGAGGGGGGGGGGCAGTTCGGGCTGGACACCCAGGACACGATCCACCACTTCCACGAACTTTCCCGGATGGGCCGTTGACAGGGTTACGACCGGGGAATCCCCCCGGAGAGCCCGGAATTTCTCCGCCGCCCGGTATCCCACCGCCGTGTGGGGGCACATGAGATAGCCATGGTCCCTGTAGATGCGGGACATGGTCTCCTCCGTCTCCCCATCGGTAATCCAATCGCCCTGAATCCGGCGCCGGAAGTTCTCCACATCCCCCCCGTAGAGGGTTTCCATCCGCTCGTAATTGCTGGGCGCGCCCACGTCCATGGCGTTGGAGTGGGTGGACACGGAGGGGCGTGTCTTATAGACGCCGGTCGCGAGAAACTCGGGGACCACGTTGTTGGCATTGGTCGCCGCGATGAACCGTTCCACCGGAAGCCCCCAATGGGCCGCGTAAAGGCCGGCGGTGATATTCCCGAAGTTACCGCTGGGGACGCAGAACACCGGGTCTTTTTCCATCCGCATCCGGGCCCAGACGTAGTAGAAGGACTGGGGGAAGAGACGGCCGATATTGATGGAATTGGCCGAGGAGAGGCTGAACTCCCTCTTGAGGGCTCCGTTGTTAAAGGCCTCCTTGACCATTCTCTGGCAGTCGTCAAAGGAGCCCTGGACCTCCAGGGCATGGATGTTCCCGCCCAGGGTGGTCAGCTGCTTCTCCTGGAGAGGGCTGACCCTTCCCGAGGGGTAAAGGATGATCACGTCGATATTCTTCTTGCCGTAGAAAGCCCGGGCCACGGCGCTTCCCGTATCCCCGGAGGTGGCCGTCAGAATGATGGCCCGTTCCTTGCCCTCCTGCAGGAACTCCTCCATGGAGGAGGCGAGAAAGGAAGCGCCGAAATCCTTGAAGGCACAGGTGGGCCCGTGGAAGAGCTCCAGGACCCGTATCCCCTCGCCCACGTCCACTAGGGCCGGCTCAAAGTCGAAAGCCCTTTCCACGATCCTGCGGGCCCCTTCCCGGTCCGTCTCATCCCGCAGGAAGGCGGCGGTCATCTCTGTGGCAATGGTATTGAAGGAGGTCTCCCCGGTGAAACTCCGATAAAGACCGGTAAAATCGATGGTCTCGGCGGGATAATAGAGACCCCCGTCCGGGGCCAGGCCGATGAAAATGGCATCCTTGAACCGGGCCGATTCGCCCTCGCTTCTGGTACTTTTTAACAGCATTGTTTCCTCACTACTTACAGAGACTGGCAGAACTGACAGAGTAAAGGAATTATCCCCGTTTTGACCGATTTAATCAAGGGATTGTCCTCTTTCCCCTTAGGGAGTAAGATATGGAATCGGGAGCTGTCCCATGGGGGGGGAATCATGGCCGTACTCGCATCCATCCTTGGCATTTTTATCATCCTGCTGCTCGTCAGGACCTATCTTTTCAGTAGAAAGATGGGTGTCCTGGGAGGTGAACCGGCATCCGTGGCGGGGATAGACGGCGCCCGGGCGGCGGAGAGCCTCTCCCGGGCCATTCAGTTCAGAACCGTCTCCCATGCCGATTATGACCAATTCGATTACGGGGAATTCGAAAAATTCCTGGATTATCTGGTCGATCGCTATCCCCTCATGACGAGCACCTGCCATCCCTTCCGCATCAACGACTATTCCGTCCTCTACCGCTGGAAGGGAACCGATTCCTCCCTTCCCCCCCTGCTGCTTCTGGGCCATTATGACGTGGTCCCCGTGGAAAAGGGGACCGAAGGGAGCTGGGAGCAGGAACCCTTCGGGGGAGCCATTTCCGGGGGGGAGCTCTGGGGACGGGGCAGCCTGGACATGAAGGTCCAGGTCATCTCCCATCTGGAAGCGGCGGAACAGCTGCTGAGGGAGGGATTCACCCCCCGAAGGGATATCTGGTTCTCTTACAATTTCGATGAGGAGCAGAGGGGTTCCAGGGGTGCCACGGGGGCCATGGAATACTTCAGGAAGGAGGGGATCCGCTTCGACTCCCTCTTTGACGAGGGAGGCTGCATCGTCCAGGGGGCTATGCCCGGCGTGGACCCCCCGCTGGCCATCATCGGCCTGGCCGAAAAGGGCTGCGCCAATTTCCGTATCCGGGTAAGAGGAACCGGGGGCCACTCCTCCATGCCCCCCCGTTCCACGGCCCTGGGCAAGCTGAGCCGCATCATCGCGGACCTGGAAGGGAACCCCATGCCCGCCCGGCTCACCCCTCCCGTCAGGCAGATGCTTAAGGCCACCGGACCGGAAATGTCCTTCCCCATTCGCCTGGCCCTGGCGAATCTCTTCCCCTTCCGGCCGCTGATCCTTAAAATATTCTCCGCCAGCCCCACCACCAACGCCATGATCCGGACATCCTTTTCCGCCACCATGTGCCGTTCCGGGGATGCCCCCAACGTTCTTCCCCTGGTGGCGGAAGGGGTAATAAACTGCCGCCCCCTGCCGGGGGACAGCGTGCAGGACGCCCTGGACCATCTCCACAAAATAGCCCGGAAAACATGCCCCGGGGAGGATTACGAAATCGATATCCTCCTGGGGGACGACGCCTCCGCCCTCTCCCCCCATGAGACGGATTCCTTCGAAAAGATCAAAGCCACCATCAACCGATACTATCCCCAGGCCCTCGTCTCGCCCTATCTCATGATGGGGGGCAGCGACTCCAGCAAGTTCACGCCGGTCTGCGACAATATCTACCGCTTCATGCCCATACTGATCAACAAGGAGCAGCTGGACAGAATGCATAACAGCAATGAGAGAATATCCCTGGAGAATATCACCCGGTCCGTGGGGTTCTTCCGGGACTTTATCCAGAACTATCACTGATAATTTCCTGCCCCGGGAATTTGACAGGACCTTGGGGTCGTGGTACAATTTTCATGACGTCTTTACATCATCACGTCTTAATTTCACCCCCGGGAGCGACCAATGGCCAAGAAGAAAGATGGGAAGCATAAGAAAAACACCTCACTACGCCTGGATCCCAAAACCTTAAAGGCGTTAAAAATCAGGGCCATCGAAGAAGACACGAGCATTCAGAAAATCATAGAAAGGCTCATAGAGGAATACCTTGGCAGGGACTAGGATGAAAACTTCCCATTGGCTGATAGATTCCAGTAAAGAGCTGATTCCCATAGGGAGGGCTCTTTCCTCACTCTATGACATGGAAGAGCTTCATGACACAAGGGAACAGGTCCGTCTTTATGAGACCTATGACAGACGCTTCAGCGCCCAGGAGAAAATTCTGGTACAGAGGGGCAACCGATTAGGATTCTTTGATCTGCTGACCGGGGAATACGGTCAGGAACAGTACGAGCTGACGACACCCCCCGAGGCTGATCTGCCCCGCTTCTGGTTTGATTTACCCCCCTCCCCTCTGAAGGAGTCCTGGAAGAATTGGACGGGCTACTCGGGCATAGCCGTCCTTATGGAGGGGGAATTCCTGCGACGGACTTGGCGGCTTAAGGATAGGGAGGGCCGAATGGTCTGCGACGTGATGATCTACGGCTTTGATCACTTCCTCCTGGCCAGATGCCTTGCCGGACAGACGGGGATGAAGGATCTTACGACCGTGAATATGGCGCTTCTCTCCCAGGGAAATACCCCCTGCAAAGACCGCCTGCTCCGTCCGCTGATGGAAGAGGGTAATATTCCCCTCCCCCCCTTCTGGGCCTTGCCCGAACCGGTGGTGGATGAGAATAAGCGGATAGGTGATACGGTCAATGACCTCGCCCTTTTTTACCTTAAGAGCGCCCTTTTTTATGAAAGGGGCATCATTACCGATTTTGATACGGAATGTCTGCATCAGTATCGCATCTCCCTGAGAAAAGTCCGATCCCTCCTTGCGATCATGAAGAAAATTTACCCCCCGGGGGATACGGAGAGAGTTAAGGATGATTTGAAAGAGATTCAGCAACGTACGAATCATCTGCGAGACCTGGATGTGCATCTCCTCGAAAGGGAGTACTATACGGGGCTTCTTCCGGACCAGTACAGGCACAACATGGATAAGCTCTATGAGGAGTATGAAGGGAAGAGGGATGATGAGCAGAAAAGGCTCACCGCCTACCTAAACTCACCCGCTTACAAAGGGAGGATAGGGGGCCTTATCGGTTTCTTTTCCTCGTCCGAAAGGGAGGAATGGGGAGTGAATGCGTACCGGGCCACCGGGGAGATCGCCCGGAAATACATTCTCAAGCGCTACGTTAAGATAAGCAGGGAAATAGAAGCGGTCTCTTTCCACACCGATGACGCGCTCATCCATGAACTGAGGATAAATTTCAAGAAGATCCGTTATCTGCTGGAATTCTTTTCCTCCCTGCTCCCCCGCGGATCGTCCAAACAGTATCTGAAAGTACTGAAAAGGATTCAGGGTAGCCTGGGCGTTTTTAACGATCTGTCGGTACAGCAGAGGGATTTGGGAGAAAAACTGATTGAGAAGAAAAAAGAACAGAGCCCCGGCGATGATTCAATGGATGTTTCCTTTGGCCTGGGAATACTTATAGGTATATTGAGTCAGCAGCAAAGCAGACAAAAGGAAACCCTTTTCAAGGATATTCTCCTCCACCGCCAAGGAGAAACCGATTCCCTGATCCGGGATATGGTCAGCCGGGGGAAAAGCCTATGACTATCGTGGCCATCTATGCCGTGAAGGGAGGGGTGGGAAAGACATCGGCCGCGGTGAATCTGGCCTATGAATTTTCCCGCCGGAACAGGAAAACGCTGCTGATAGATCTTGATGCCCAGGGAGCATCCGGATATTATCTGAAAAGCCGAGCGGACAGGAATTTCAGCGGGAAGAGCCTGTTGGACCGGAAAGGGGACCTGCGCCCCCATATCAAAGCAAGCGACTATGAATATCTGGATGTGCTGCCCTCAAAAAGCAGTTTCAGAAATCTGGATATTGATCTGGAGAGAGGAAAAGATCAAAACAACCGGCTCCGAAAATCATTCCGCCATCTCAAGGATGATTACGATATCCTCCTTCTCGATTGTCCGCCGACAATGACTCTTCTGGCTGAGAATATTTTCCATGCGGCCGATCTCATTTTCATTCCCATCGTGCCGACGCCACTCTCCCTGCTAACGATGGATCAGGTGCTGACCTTTTTTGAAAAGGAAGAACTGGACCGGAATAAAATATACGCTTTTTTTTCCATGGTTGAAAAGAGAAAGAATATGCACAGGTCGACAATGGAGTATATTGCCCTTCATTATGAGAGAATCCTGGAAACGACCGTCC
>QKAI01000199.1 GCA_003246505.1 Spirochaetaceae bacterium
CCCTCGCGTAGGTATTCAGTTTGGGGCGGCCCTCGTACTCATGGGTGATCCAGCTGATGTAGTCCCGGGCGAAACGGTCCTTATCCGATTTGGTGCGGCGGATAAATTCCTCTATCCTCTTTCTCGCTTCCGAGGTTATCTGGGGATTCTTTTTGTAAAACTGGATATAGTCGTAGTAGGAGCCCACCACGCCCCCTTCCACCGGATCGGTCCAGTTGAATCCGGCTATGCTCTTCTGGAGCTCCCAGCGGAACTCTCCCAGCAGATAGGAGAGGGTTTCCTCCCCTTTGCCCGTATAGAAGAGGGGCAGGAAGAAGCGGCCCGGGGTGTTCTTTTTCTTTCCGTCCATCTCCTGCCACATCACCGCCCGGCTTCCGAATTGGGGATAGAACACGAACAGGGGAAAAACCTCGCTCTGGAGAATGTCCCTGCCCTTCTCGTGGGAGAGGAGGACCTCCCGGTAGAACAGGGTGTAGTCCCTCTCCCGGATCCGGCTTATAAGCTCCGCCGTACCGTCCGGGGAAAGGAAGCGGCTCCGGGGAGTCCCTTCCATGGAGGCGCTGCACAGGAAGGGGAGAAAGCGCTTCCTGTTCCCGGAAAGCAGTTTCGAAAGATCCCCGGAGATTTGGCCCAGCTCGTAGTGGATCCGGTCGGCGGGGAGATCCTGGTATCCCGGGCCGGCGCTCTTCTTCTCCTTGGGCGTCATTTTCTCCTGCCTCTTCAGAATCTCCTCAAAGGACTCCCCCATTTCGGTCAGGGAGGGGTGCAGGGAGGAGTGGTAGATCTTCTCAAGGAAATAGGGCAGGGTCATCACCGGGATGGGATCCTCGGAATAGAGGTTGCTGGCGTAGAGGCGATCCACCTCAAGGAGCTCCGCTTCGGTAAGGAACCGTTCGTCCAGCACGCCCATATGGAGCATGATGCCCGGAATGAACCCCTTCAGGTCCGAGTCGATCACCTTGAGAAAGCAGCTTTCGTAGAGCTGCCAGAACATACCGTTCACCCTCTCCCGGAGGATCACGGTCTCCCCGTCGTCGGCAAAGGGATCATCCCGCCCCAGAAGCCTTTCCATAAGAATGGCAAAGTTCTTCCGGAACTCCCCGGGAAGTCCCGAAAATTCCAGTATCCGCTCCAACAGGCCCTGGTATTTCTCCAGTTTGCGGTTCTGAACGGACACCGCGGGGGAGGGCATATCGGGGCTCTCATCCGCCGCGGTTTCCGGTAGGGAGGGGGTGTAATCCCGGTACCGCTTCAGATCGTCGAAGAGATTTTCATAGACCAGGAAGATATCCTTTCCCAGAAGATTCATCCCGTCCTTGCGGCAGCGGGCGCTGAAGATGTTCAGATAGTAAAGGAACTGGTCCCCCTCGGGCTCGCTGGCGGCCCCCTTTTCGTAAACCTCCCGGGCCCACCCCCCCTCGCCGAAGACCAGATTCATAAGATTTCCTATCTCCCGGGACAGATCGGCCACGGAGGACTGCACCCGGTCCTGGGTCCGGGAGAGGAACTCGAAGATATAGGAATTCAGGGGTTCGTCCCGTTCGAAAAGGGCTGCGAGGATTTTCTTATCCTTCTCCACGACCCGCTTTATGAAAAGATACTGACGGTAATCGAAGCGGTCCTCCACCCTCAGGGAGTCCTGATCCTCATAGAGATGCAGGGCTTCCTGAATCTCCCCCTGGAAGAGATTGGCGTCCCACTCGTGGGGCCGGGGGCACCCCTCCCGCTCCGATACGAGCCTGTGGAGTGCCACCGCATAACGGCTCAGGCTCATGTCCTTGCGGGAGAGGGAGGGGGAATCGTCGGCCATCTCCCCCGGGGCGTACTCCCCGGGCCGGGAGAGGGCCAGCGTATCGGCTATGAAGGCGACCTTGTGCCACAGGTACTTGTAATTCTTGAAAAGGTAGAGGCCCGATTCGATCTGGGCCACCATGTCACGGAGCAGGCGCAGATTCAGGGACATGTTGCGCTGCACCCTTTTCGCCATCTCCCCGGAGGTGACCGGGGCGGAGCTGATGATGCAGTCGGACAGGGTGCGCAGGGAATAACCGAGGGGCTCGTCCACATCCAGCAGGGCGGCGGCGCCGAGGATGGCCTCCCCCTTCACCAGGCCGATCCGGTAGCTCCGCTTCAGGATCCTCTCCTCCGATTCGCCCGGGAGGGGATCGTCGCAGCGAAGGATTTCCACCAACCCCGAATGGAGGACGACGAAACGTCTTATGGGACTCCCCTGGAGCAGAATCGGGGTATCCCGTCCGAATTTCTCCTTGTCGTACTTTCGCGTAGCCTCACTGGACATGGGTCTCCTCCTCTGGTTCATTATAGGAAGGGAATGGGTTTCACGCAATGAAAACCGTGTCTTTTTCCCGGTTGACCGGAAATTCACCCCCTTTTATACTGTGCCCATGGAGAAACGGGAGATCCCCTATATCGCGCCGGGGCTGCTCGGAGAGGAACGCTATCTCACGGACCGGGTCTACCCGGATCGGAATACTGATTACTACTGGTCCGACGTCTGGGATCCCCTTTTCTTTGCCGATCTGGCCCGGGCCGGTTTCATACCCGTGGCCATGGACCATGGGCAGCTGGGCCCGATCCTTCTCCCGGAGATGCAGACCGCCTATGCGGTCCTGGATTGGGAAGACCTCCATGTCCCGGGGCATGTGCGAAAAATCCTGGGCCGGGGCTCACTTGAGGGCCGGGGATTCGCCCTCTTTGAAAGTAACGATCCGAATCGGGTCATCGCCGCAGTCCGGAAGCAGTTCGGGGAGGAGAACTGGCTTACCGCCCGTTACGGAAAACTTCTGGGGGAACTGGCCGCCTATCCCTTCCCGAAGGGGTATTTCCGGCTCCGGGCCACGGAACTTTACGAGGGGGATCTTTTAGTGGCGGGGGAACTGGGCTATGAGATCGGAGGCACCTATACCAGCCTGACCGGATTCTCCTCCCGCCTGAGGGAGCACCGGAACCGGGGCACCCTGCAGCTTGTGCTCCTGGCCCGTTCCCTGCAACAGGAGGGTTTCGCCTTCTGGAATCTGGGCCATCCCTATATGGAATACAAGCGGGCCCTGGGGGCCCGTATCCTGGAACGGGAGGATTTTCTCGCAAGGTGGCTCCCTCACATTCCGTAGAAAAGCCGGTTGAACCGGTCCAGCTCCTCCTCCACGTCGTAATCCACCCGGTCCGGATAGAGCAGGGCCTGGAGCCAGATGATGCCCGCGATGCGGTTGGCCGAGGGGGGCTTGGCGAAGATGTCGAAGGGGAGATGGGGTATCAGGGCCACCTGGGCTTTCAGGGCCTTCCAGGCGGGCCGGTTGTAGACGCTGCCCTCGTTGGCGGGGGAGTTGGCGAAGGAGCCCGCCAGGATGTATTCGGGGGCCCTCACCGCCAGTTCCTCGAAGGAGATGTTCATGTGCCCCAGAACCCGGTCATAGGGAAGATCCACCACATTGACCGCCCCGCAGAGCTCCATGTAATCGGAGAGGGCCGTGCCCCGGGGATAGGTTTCCAATCCGTCTCCCAGGGAGTAGAAAACGGTTTTTTTTTCCTCCCCGCTCAGGGTTGCCGTCAGGGTGACCGCCCGGTCAATCACGCCCCGGCAGAAGAGGGCCAGCTCCTCCGCCCTCTGTGGAACGCCGCAGATCTCCCCCAGAAGCCGGTAGGCCCCGTCCATGCGGTTCAGATCCCCGTCAAGGACAACCACGGGCAGGCGGAACCGGGCGGTCAGCTCATCCGCCCGGGCGGTCAGATCATCGGTCAGCTCCCCCATGAGAAGAAGGAGCTGGGGGCGGGCGGCGAAAACCTCCTCGTCGCTCACCGCCTTCCCGTTGCCGTAGAGGGTGCCGTATTTGGGCAGCTTCCTCACGGCGGCGGGCAGAAGGGGGACCGCATCCTTGTATAGGGTCAGATTCCATCCGGCCATCCTTTCGTAATCCAGGGTGTAGAGAAACACCGAAGCGGTGGGATTGGCCGTGAATATGGTCACGATTTCTTCGGCGGGGGGAAGTTCCACGGAACGTCCGGCCATGTCGGTGAACTGTCTCTGGGCGAATAGGGAAAGGGCCGTCAGGGTCAGCAGTAGGACCGTCAGCTTCTTTTTCATATTATCATCTCCTTTAAGGTGTTCCTCTCCGGTTCCTCCGGCCGGGGACCGCAATAGGCCGTTCCCTCTCCGTCCCGGACCACAGCGATGGGAGTGCCGTATATGCGGGTGAGATTTTCCCCGGTTATCACATCCTCCGCCTCCCCCCGGGCCAGAATGCCTCCCCGGTGGAGTATGACCGCCCGGGAACGGAGCCAGAGGCTGTGCTGGGGAAAGTGGCTGCTCATGAGTATCCCCGTTCCCTCCCGGGCCAGCTCCTCTATGACCCGGAGGACGCGGATCTGATTCCCCATGTCCAGGTTGGCCACGGGCTCGTCCAGCACCATGTACCGGGCGGACTGCACCAGGGCCCGGGCTATGAGAACCAGCCGCTGCTCTCCCCCGGAGAGGGAGGTGAACAGCTCCCCTCCCCTGCCACCCAGGGTCAGTCTCTCCAGTACCCGGTCGGCCCTGTCGTAATCCTCCCGGGAGGGTTCGGCGAAAAGGCCCCGGCAGTACTGCCGCCCCAGGACGACCATGTCACGTACGGAGAGGGGCAGCCCCGGCTTGTGGGACTGGGGCACATAGGAGACAAGGGACGCCCGTTCCCCGTGCTTTAATTGGGACAGATCCTTCCCGTCGGCGCAAACGCGGCCCCTTCGGGGAATTTTCAGCTGGCAGACCGCCCGTATGATGGTGGTCTTCCCCTCCCCGTTGGCCCCGAGCAGGGTGACCACGCTGCCCCGTTCCACTTCAAAGGAGATATCCCGTACCACGGTCTTTCCCCCGTATCCCAGGGTGAGATTCTCCAGGGACAGCACACTCTCTCTCACAGGGCGCCCCCCCTCTTCCTGAGGAGGACGAAGGCGAAGAAGGGGGCCCCGATCAGGGCGGTCATGATGCCCAGGGGAAATTCCAGGGGAGTCAGGGTTCTTACCGCCGTATCGATGAGGAGAAGATAGGCCGCTCCCCCGAATAGGGACCGGAGGAAAAGATCCCCGAAGCGCCCTTCCGGCCTGATCAGTCGGACCAGATGGGGCACCACCAGACCCACCCAGCCGATGACGCCGCTCTGGGAGACCGCCGCCGAGGTCATGAGGGAGGCGCAGAGGATGACCCCGTAGCGGTAGGGGGCCGGATTGATGCCCATGGTCAGGAGTTCGTCCTCATCCAGGGAGAGGGCGGTGATCCTCCAGCGCAGGGAGTAGAGCAGGATCCCGCAGAAAAGGACGACCGTCCCGGTGAACAGGGTCCCCCCGATTTCGCTTCCCGACAGGGATCCCATGAGCCAGTAGGTGATGGAGGGAAGGGTATTCAAAGGATCGGCGGTGAATTTTACCAGGGAGATGAGGGCGGTGAAGAAGGTGCTGACCAGCATGCCCGCCAGAACCAGCATGAGAATCCGGCTGCGGCGGGAAGAAAAGGAGGCCACCCCCATGGCCGTCGCCACGGCCAGGGTCCCCGCGAGAAAGGCCCCCCCCTGGATGAGCCAGGGCGAAAGTCCCAGAAGGATGGCCAGGGCCGCGCCGAAGGCCGCCCCGGAGGAGGCCCCCATCACCGAAGGGGAGACCATGGGATTCTTGAAAACCGTCTGCAGAAGGGCCCCCGCCCCGGACAGGGCCGCCCCGGTGAAAAGGGCCGCCAGCACACGGGGAAGGCGCACATTAAGAAGGATGATGCCCGGCGCCGGATCCCCGGCACGGGAGAGGATGATGTCCCCGATCTGCGAGGGGCCGATGGGATAGCGCCCCAGCATGAGGGCGAGGAGACTGAGAAACAGGAGAAGAAGGACTCCCCTGCCCCCGATGATTAGCATGTTATTCCCTTCGGTGCCCGACGTGTATTCAGCCATATCTGTCATAAAGCAAAATCCGCGCCAACCCCGGGGACGGGGTAAAGGGAAGAAACGGGTGTTCCCATTCCTACGGGAACGTATTTATGACGCCCATGTTACTTTTGCGTAATATTCCCCTAAGCCCTTGACTAACAATGTTAATTATTTTAACATTGTTAGTAATATTAACAATGTTAACAAAAGGAGCAAACCATGTCCCCATCCCTGAAGGATGAAAGGATGAAGGATTATTTCATCCGCGCCGCCGAGGAGATCATCCGGGGCGAAGGTATCCAGGCCGCCTCCGCAAGAACCATCGCGGACCGGGCCGGATACAGCTGTGCCACCATCTACAACCATTTTGAAGATCTGAACGATCTCTATACCCAGGTGGCCCTCTCCATCCAGGGGGAGTGCCGGGCATTCGTGGAGAATCAGTCAAAGGCAAAGGAAAACGCCGAAGAGAGGATCTACGAAAGGACCCGCTGGTACGTGACCTACTTCATCCAGTACCCGTCCCTGTTCCACCTGTTCTTTGACAAGGCTGTCCGGTTCAAACAGGAGGAGATAGGCCTGGACCGCTTCTTCACCAACCTGATCGGGGGAAGCGAGGAGTACCTCTACGCCGTCCACGGCCTGATGCTCTTCGCCCTGAACCGCTTCTCCCCCCTGGGTTATGGGGAGGTGATGGAAAAACTGGCGGCCCTGCGCTAAATCAACCGGCAGGTAGGCCGCTGGCGAATTTTGAGAACCGTGGCGGCCCCTTTCCCGAAGAAACTTTCGATGAAATCCCGGTAATCCTCCGCCCTTTCATTGGGGACGAATACCTGGATGGTTCCGGCGAAGCCTCCCCCGTGTACCCGGCAGGCCCCCTCCCCGTTCAGGAAGCCCTCGGTCAGGGCCAGAGCCAGGGAGAGGCCCTGCTCCTCCGGATGGCTGGAGGCATAGACGTTCTGCAGGAACTTGTAGGAGGAGTTGCCCGAATCGGTGACCCCCTTCAGGTAGGCCTTGATATCGTCGGCCTTAAGGGCCTTCTCCATCTCCCGCACCCGCTCGTTCTCGGCCATGAAGTGGTATCCCCTCAGAAAGGCCCGGTCCCCCTTCTTCTCCCGGATCTCCCTAAAGGCGGCCAGAAGGTCGGCGGTGGTCCTTTCCCGGCATACGGCGGCCCCC
>QKAI01000107.1 GCA_003246505.1 Spirochaetaceae bacterium
AATTTCCGTAACCTACGCGACGGAGATGGAGGGCACCTATTTCGAGAATCTGGAGATCAAATTGAAGAGCCGCTCCCCCGAACCGGATCTGTTCATGACCGGAGTCTACCAATTGTGGAACTACCTGGCCCGGGATTATCTGGAACCCCTGGATCCCTTCCTGGACGATCCCCTGCAGACCGCTTCCGATTACAACTTTGAGGATTTTTTTCCCACCCTGATAGACTCACTCCGCTGCGACGGGGAGTCGTTCCGACTGGGAGAAGGCCCGGTGATGGCCCTTCCCCTGGGCTTTGAGATCTATCCCATCGCCTATAACAGGAGAATCTTCAATGAAAGGGGGCTGGAACCGCCGGAAACCCTGGAGGATCTGGCTGAACTCTGCGGAGAACTCAAAGAATTCAACGGGCCGGACAGTTTTGCCCTGGCCCTGCGGGGTTCGGCGAACTGGTCCACCATCCATACCGGGTACATAACCGTCTACCGCAGCTTCGGGGCGGTGGACCTGATCCGGAGCGGGGAAAAGTGGGTGAGCCTTGTGGACGGGGCGGAGTCCCTGAGAATGAACCGGTACTGGGTGGACCTGATACGGGAAGGGGGGCCGCCGGACTGGGAGAGCTACGACTGGTACCGGGCCGGAGCCGCCCTGGGGGACGGCCGGGCAGCCATGCTTTTTGACGCGGACATAGTGGGGTTTTTCCAGAACACCCCGGGGGCCTCCCGTGAAGCGGGCAACATAGCCTGGGTCCCCACCCCCGTACCGGAAGGGAAAAGGGGCAGCGGGGGAGCTTCCAACCTGTGGATCTGGTCCCTTGCCATGAACGGGGATTCGCGAAGCAAACCGGCGGCCTGGCTCCTGATGGAGTATTTCACCCACCCCTCCTATCAGAGGTGGAGCGCCGTGGAGAGAATGAACGTCAATCCCCCCCGCAGATCGGTCTTCCTTGATCCCGAGTTCCAGCGGATCATCTCCCAGGCGGAGGGATACGGGGACACCCTTCTGGAGATGATAGACCGGTCCGCGGTCCAGTTCACCCCCAATCCGAAAAGCATTGAGCTCTACCTCCTCTGGACGGAAACCCTGCGGAAAATGGTGCTGGACAGGGATAGCGACATGGGGGAGGAGCTTTCCCGGCTCCGGTTTTCCATGGAGTCCCTCCTTAACAATTAAATACCCCTCCCGTCCGGCTCACCGCTCACGGCCGTCATTGACAGGCACTGGGGGGGTGGTTATGATAGTCGGAAAGGGGGCCCCATGACCGGTTCGGGAACTTTCCGGCAATTAACAATCTTCCACTACCACCTACTGCCGGGGGGAGTTACGGACGTCATTGTCCTGTCCGTCCGGGCGATACTCCAGCGGATGGATCACCTTAAGAGGGTCTTCGTCGTTTACGGCCGCCGGGATAACGCGGACAGGGTACGGGAGAAGATTCTCTCCGGACTGGAGAAGAAGGAAGCGGACAGGCTGAAAATGGTTCACCTGAGGGAGATCGATTATCTGGAGAAAGTGGAAAACCCTCCCACCCCCCAGTCACTGCTGAAGCTGCTGGAGCGCCGCTTTCCCGGAGAGGACAATCTCTGGATGGTTCATAACTACCATTTGGGGAAAAATCCCCCCTTCACCCAGGCCCTGCTTCTGGCGGCGGAAAACCCCGCCAGGCCTCTTCTCTTCCAGATTCACGATTTCCCCGAATGCTCACGGTACGCCAACCTGAAAGCACTGAAGGAGGGTACGGACCGTCCCGTTTATCCCCGGAAGGAGAATACGGCCTACTGCGTTATCAACACCCGGGACAGGAATAACCTGATCAAGGCGGGAATGGGCGAAGGGAGGGTGGAAGTTCTGAATAATCCCGTCCCCCTGGGACCCACGGTACGGGCCGATCCGGAGGAGATTAAGGATGCCCTCTTTGAGAAGTACGCCCCCTCCTTTCCCGGAATGACCAGAAAGGGAAAGCTCCTTTTCTATCCCGTCCGGTCCATAAGGCGCAAGAATATCTTCGAGGCCGCCTTCCTCGTCAAGTTATGGGAGGGGGACGGGAATTTCCTGGTCAGCCTGCCCGGAATCTCCCCGGCGGAAAAACCCTACTCCGACCTGGCGGAAAGGGCCTTCCGGGAGGGTCTGATCCCGGGTTTATGGGGGGTGGGAGCCGACGAAGAGACGGAGCTTCTCAACTATCCTAATTTCTGGGCGGCCAGCGATATGGTGGTATCCCCCTCCATCCAGGAGGGATTCGGGTACCTCTATCTGAACGCCCTGCACTGGAGAAAGCCCCTGTTCGCCCGTTACCTGGATATCATGGAGGGATTCATCTCCCTCTTTGAAGAGGACTATTCCCATTTTTACAGGACCGTCTACATCCCCCTGGGGGGAAAAGAAAAATCGGAGCTTCTGGGCCTCTACGAAGCCAAAATAGAGAACCTGAAGTATGTCATGCCCCCGGGGAGAAGGGAGATACTCCTTTCGGAACTGAAGGGGATGACCGGAGAAAACCGGGTCTGCTTCTCCTATCTGAGTCCGGAGCGTCAGTACGACTGCCTTGTCCGCCTTGACCGGGACCGGGGTTTCCGGGAGGAGGCCCTTCTCCTGAACCGGGAGAATCTCAGGGCCCTGGACCGGCTTAACGGAGCTAACGTGCCGGACCGGGACAGGGACATGGGGATCACCTTCGGAGCGGATAATTACGCCGCCACCCTGGAAAGTATCATGGCCTGTCTGCAAAGGGGCTGCGGGGAAGAAAAGGATGTAAGGAATATACAGGGGGAGCTGGAAAAGGAGTTTTTCACACTCCCCTATCTGAGACTTTTATACGGAGAGGGAAAATGAAGGGAATCGTCCGCATTATTCTGGGTATCATCATTATTGTCACCGGTGTTCTGGGGTTCTATTTTATGAGAGACGTGGGCCTTGAGGGGGAAGTGAATCTTCTGGGCTTTACCGTCTCCCCCTTAATGCTTATTATTACAGCCATAGTTCTGGCATTTATCCTCCTGACGAATTTTTTCGCCTGGATTGCCATAGGAGCGGCTATCATCCTCATCATCCTCCACTACGGCCTGCACAAAACCGTGGTGGAGGGGCAGCAGATGATGATCATATATCTGCTGATCTTCGGACTGATTGATATCTGGATCAGCAAAAAGGACTGACGGAAGAAGATTATGAGTGTAAGAGATACGGCCGTTCTGGCCAAAGAGGGGGCCCGCAAGCTGGCCGCCCTTAACGGGGAGACAAAGAACCGGGCCCTGGAAGAGATCCGCCTGGCCCTCTCCTCCCGGCGGGAGGAGATCTTCGCCGCCAACGGGAAGGATCTGGAACGGTCCCGGAAGGAAAATCTGGCCGCCCCCCTGATGAAGAGGCTCACCTTCGACCAGTCTAAGCTGGACGAAGTCATGACCGGAATTGCCTCCCTCATCGCCCTGGACGACCCGGTGGGGAAGCGTCTCAAGGCGACCGAGCTGGACCGGGGCCTCAATCTCTACCAGGTCGCCTGCCCCATCGGGGTCATAGGCATGATATTCGAATCGCGCCCCGACGCCCTGGTCCAGATCGCGACCCTGTGCCTGAAAAGCGGAAACGGGGTCCTCCTCAAAGGGGGGAGCGAAGCGAAGGAGACCAACCGTGTCCTGGCCGATATCATAGGGGAGGCCAGCGCGAAGGCGGGCTGCCCCGCCGGGTGGATTCAGCTGGTGGAAAGCCGGGAGGAAGTGCAGGAGATGCTCGGTCTGGACGGTCTTATCGACCTGATCATTCCCCGGGGATCGAACAGCTTCGTCCAGTACATCATGAAGAACTCCAATATCCCCGTCATGGGCCACGCCGACGGCATCTGCCATGTCTACGTGGACGAAAAGGCCGATCCGGACAAGGCCGTTCCCATCGTGGTGGACTCCAAGACCCAGTACGTGGCGGTCTGCAACGCCCTGGAGACTCTCCTCATCCACCGGTCCGTGGCCCCCTTCCTTCTGCCCCGGCTCAGGGAGGCCCTGGAAGCGAAGCAGGTGGAACTCCGGGGCTGCGAGGAGACCCGGCGCATCATTGACGTGAAAGCCGCCGGCGAATCGGACTGGGAAACGGAATATCTGGACTACATCCTCTCCATCAAGGTGGTGGGCTCCCTGGACGAGGCCATCGACCATATCCACCGCTACGGTTCGGGCCATACGGACGCCATCGTGACCGAAGACAGGGGAACCGCGGAGGAATTTATGAACCGGGTGGATACGGCGGATGTCTTCTGGAACTGCTCCACCCGCTTCGCCGACGGATTCCGCTTCGGACTGGGGGCGGAGGTGGGGATCTCCACGGCGAAGATCCATGCCCGGGGTCCCGTGGGAATGGAGGGGCTGATGATCTACAAATGGCGCCTCTACGGCGATGGACACATCGTGGAGGATTACAGCAGCGGCAGAAAACAGTTCACCCACAGGCCCCTTTCATGAAATGTACGGGATGCCTTTTGCTTTTCCTGGCCCTGTTCCCCCTCGGCGCCCTGGCTCAGGGGGAGAAGGGTGAGGGGACAAGGGAGATACTCCAGAGCGACGGTACGGTGGTCACCCTCGGGGGAATTCCCGAAAGGGTCGTCTCCCTGGGCCCCAATATCACAGAGACCATATTCGCCCTGGGCAAGGGGGACCTTCTGGTGGGCAGAACCGACTACTGCAACTACCCCCCCGAAGCGGCTTCCGTCCCCTCCGTTGGCAGACTGACCGACCCTTCCCTGGAGACGATACTGCTCCTGGAACCGGATCTGGTCATCGGCTCCACCCATATGAAGAAGGAAACGGCGGAGAAGATAAGCGCCATGGGCATCCCGGTTCTCAACCTCTACGGGGAGCAGAATTTTGACGGGGTGTACCGGATTATATCCTCCACGGCTCAGGCCCTG
Organism: Spirochaetaceae bacterium; assembly: GCA_003246505.1. Lineage (GTDB taxonomy): Bacteria > Spirochaetota > Spirochaetia > DSM-2461 > DSM-2461 > SZUA-368. The sequence continues at coordinate 4,893 of QKAI01000107.1, forward strand.
GACGCGGAGGAAGAGGGCCGCGCTCTGGTTCAGGAGATGAAGAACCGGGTCCGTTCCGTGGAGGAGAGGGTGAAGGATCTCCCCCGGCCCCGGGTGTATTACGTCATAGGTTACGGGGAGTACGGCGATTATACGGCGGGGGGGAATACCTTCATCGGCCAGCTGCTCACCATGGCGGGGGCGGAGAACGTGGCTTCCGGCCTGGAGGGCTGGCGCTACAGTCTGGAGGAGCTGGTCAGTCAGAATCCGGATCTGCTCATCTGTTCCGCCTACGCTAATGCCCGGGAGGGGATCATGGCCTCCCCCGGCTACAGGGAGCTCTCCTCCGTACGGGCGGGAAGGGTCTACCCCATAGACAACAACATGCTGGACCGACAGGGCCCCCGCCTCGCCGAGGGACTCGCCGAGCTGGCAGGGATCATACACGGGAATGAGTTTCCCTAGGAACAGGACTCTCCCCATTATTACAGCCTGGTTTCTCCTGGGTTTGATTTTTCTCCTTTCCCTCTCCCTGGGGGCGGTGACCGTATCCCCGGGCCGGATACTCTCCTTCCTCTCAGAGGGGAACAGGGCCGGAACGGACTGGATCATCGTGATGAAGCTACGCCTTCCCCGAACGGTGCAGGCCGCTCTGACCGGCATCTGCCTCGCCCTGGGGGGAACGGTCTTCCAGGCGGTCTTCCGCAACCCCATGGCGGAACCCTACATACTGGGGATCTCCTCCGGATCCGCCCTGGGCGCCTCACTGACCGCCCTCACCGGCCTGGGCATCTCCTTCCTGGGTGTTTCCGCCCTGGGAGTGGGGGCTTTCGCCGGGGCGGGGGCCAGCCTGCTCCTTCTCTACCTGTTCTTCGGAGGCCGGTCCTCCACCGGACGGATCGGTCTTCTCCTGGGCGGGGTGGTGCTGAGCTTTTTCCTCTCCTCCCTCATGTCCCTTATCCTGAGCATGGACCGGGAGCTGGCCACATCCATCATGTTCTGGTCCATGGGAAGCTTCACCACCGCCAGCTGGGAAAAGATTCTCTTTCTGGCGCCCCTGACCCTGGGGGGATCCCTTTTCTTTCTGACAAGGAGCCACACCCTGAATCTCCTGACCACGGGGGAGGAAACGGCACAGACCCTGGGGATTGACGTGAGGAAGAGGGGGAACCGATTTCTTCTGGCCGCTTCGCTGCTGACGGCGGCCGCCGTGGCCTGCTCCGGAACCATCGGCTTCATCGGACTCCTCGTTCCCCACGGGGTGCGGATAGTAACGGGAGCCCATCACCGCCGGCTCCTGCCCCTGGTATTACCCTCCGGGGCTTCCCTCATGCTTCTGGCGGATCTTCTGGCCAGAACGGTCCATCCCCCCACGGAGATACCCGTAGGGGTCATCACGGGGCTTCTGGGGGCCCCCCTCTTTCTTTGCCTGCTCCGGCGGAACGGGGCCATGACCCCCATGGGGGAGAGGGGATGATCACCATCGGGAGTTTGAATTTTTCCTATGGCCGCAAAACTCTCTTCCGGGATTTCGCCCTTTCCCTGGAAACGGAGCGGTTCACCGCCTTCCTCGGTCCCAACGGTTCGGGGAAGACGACCCTTCTCAAGCTCTTCCTGGGCCTGCTCAAACCGGAGAGGGGATCCCTGCGTTATGGGGATAGCGATATGGCCGGACTCACCGTGAACGGCCGGGCGTCCCTTCTGGCCTATGTGCCCCAGAATATGGACGGGGCCTATGACTTTACCGTGGAAGAGACAGTTCTCATGGGACGGTATCACCGCCGGGCGGAGTGGCGGAGAGAAACCCGGGAGGATTATCGGGCGGCGGGCCGCGCCATGGACCTCATGGAGATAGGGGCCATGAAAAACAGATCCGTCCTCTCCCTCTCCGGCGGGGAGAAGCAGCGGGTCCTGATCGCGCGGGCCCTGGCCCAGGACACCCCGGTCATCCTCCTGGATGAACCCACCGCCTTTCTGGACCTTCGCCATCAGCACAGCATTATGAAACTGCTCAGGCAAATTACGGCGGAGGAGAACAAAACGGTCATCTCCGTGGTCCACGATCTGAATCTGGCCCTGAATTACACGGACCGGGCGGTTCTGCTCATGGAGGGGGAGCTAAGGGGAAACGGCAGGCCGGAGGAGGTGCTCACCCCGGAAAACATAGAGGCCGTATACGGGGTCAGGACGGAGATCC
>QKAI01000284.1 GCA_003246505.1 Spirochaetaceae bacterium
CATAGTAGCACATAAGGAATGACAGGGGAATAAGCCTAGCGCCCCGGGGCGGGGATTGCTTTCGATTCCTTTTTTTTCCAGTCGAACCTTGCCATTAAAACTCAACCTGTGACATAATCCGCAAAAAAGACGGGGAAGAATCATGGGATTTATGAAAAAAAATAGAAATAATATGACGCCCCCCCCGATGGGGGACAACCGGGGGGAGGCCGACGGGGAAGTCAGGGCTCACCCGGTCCTGGAACGGCTGACGAGCCATTTCGAAGCCTTCCGGAACCACCGGCCGGACCTGTGCCGGCGTGTGGAGGCGGACCACCCCGCGGCGGAAGCGGTCAACGGCTTCTTCCGGAGGATGGAAACCCAGTTCCGCCATCTCCTGGAGAGCATGATCGGCATTATAGACGGGGAGAAGGAGCTCTCCGGGACGGTGGGACGGCTCAGGGACGAGGCGAAGTCCCAGGAGCGGGGCAGCGGGGAGATCCTGAGGGAGGGGACGATCTTCTCCGAAAGCCTGACCTCCCTCATGGAACATACGGAGGAGACGACCCGGACCGCGGAGAGGGCGGTGCACTCCGCCGACGAGGGCAGGGAGGAGCTTGACCTCCTTCTGGGCCATATCGAATCCATCGGATCCAACATGGACGAGACCTGGAGGGATATGGAAAAGCTCAACAGCGCCTCCGGCTCCATCAACGAACTCACCTCCTTAATCAGCGATACGGCGGAGCGGCTCCACCTCATCTCCGTGAATACGGCCATTGAGGCATCCCGTTCCCGGAACGGGGGGTTCCAGGTCATCGCCCGGGAGATTCAGAAAATGGCCCTGGAAACGACCGAGACGGTCACCCGGGTGGACGGGATGGTTCAGAACATCCTGGACCGCATAGGGGAGGTGGAGAGGGCCCTCCTCTCCTCCCAGGAGTCAACCCGGATCTGCCTGGACAAATCGGAAAAGGTCCGGGAGGCCTTCCGGAACATCGCCGGCACCAACGATCTCCTCGTGCGGGAGACCGCCCGGATCCGGGACGGGCTGGACAAGGGGCGGGAGTCGGTCCGGGTTCTCTTCGATACCTCCCGGCGGATCTCCTCTTCGGCGGGGGGCATTTCGGGCGAAGCGGACCGGGCCTCCGCCCTCTCGGAGAATCTGGTGAACATCGTCAGTTCCGTGATTACGGAGATCGGCTCCTACCGGCTGAACTGGCATCTTAAGATGGATGAATACTGCCGGGAGGGTTCGGACCTGTTCCGGGGCGAAGGGAGTTACGGACGGGAGAGCCTGGACCGTTTCCTGGAGAAATTCCTTTCCGCCAGGGAGGGCTTCGAACTGGGCTACATCATGGACGGGAAGGGCCGGCAGGTCAGTTCCAATATCAAGAGGACCGGGGGGAGCGGACTCGCCCGGGGGGAGGGCTACGGCACCGATCGGAGCGACAGGACCTATTTCATGAGGGCCCTTAAGGACCGGGCCCCCTACCTGACGGATATCTACCTCTCCTCCGCCACGGATGAGCTCTGCGTGACCGCGGCCTTCCCCGTGGAGACCGGGGAGGGGGTCTTCGTCATTGCCCTGGACGCCAATCTGAAGGGACTGATCAGCGCCGCCTGACCGGTTTATCCCGGTTCGACATTTCCGTAGGTTCCTCATTTTTTCGTAACAAATCAGTGACTATTGACCGATTTCGTGCAATATGGTGTTTCTTTTTCCGAAACAATCTCCCCGATCCCTATCTGTATTCCTAAAAAAGGTTTATATCCGCTTATACGAATATCGTAAAAAAACAAAGTTTTTCTTGGCATATACCTTGCTGGATTGTATAATGCATAAGTTATTTTCATCACGGTTTCCCCGTTTTCTATTTCCGCGGGGAGACACAAAGGAGAGAAAAATGAAGAAAGCGTTAATGCTTCTGCTCGTTCTTTTAATGGGCGGATCCTTCCTTTTCGCCAGCGGCGACAAGGAATCGAATGACAAGGCATCCTCCTCCAAGGAGGGGGGCGTTCTGGTTTTCGCCCGTTCCAACGACGCGGTCGGCCTGGATCCCGGTACAGAGGATGACGGGGAGTCCTTCTACCCCATCCGCCACATCTACGAGGGCCTGGTGGCCTTCAAGCCCGGCACCACCGAGCCCGAACCCCGTCTGGCCGAAAGCTGGGAAGTGTCCGCCGACGGCCTCACCTATACCTTCCACCTGAGGAGCGGGGTGAAGTTTACCGACGGCACCCCCATGAACGCCGACGCGGTGGTCTACTCCTTCGAGAGACAGTTCAAGGAAGACCATCCCGCCTACGATCAGGGCCCCTGGAAGTACTGGGGCTACATGAGCATGAGCGATATCGTGGACAGCGTGGTCGCCCTTGACGACATGACCGTGCAGATGAACCTCCAGAAGGTGGAAGCCCCCCTTCTGAACAACCTCAGCATGGAGTTCGCCGTCATCGTGTCCCCCACCGCCTCCGCCAAGTACGGCGACGACTTCAAGAACAACCCCGTGGGAACCGGCCCCTACAAGATGGTGTCCTGGACCAAGGGCGACTCCATCGTCCTGGAGAAGAACGCCGACTACTGGGGAGAGAACATCTTCCTGGACAGAATCATCTTCAAGGTGATCCCCGACGCCACAGCCCGCTGGCTGGCCCTTCAGAAGGGCGAAGTCGACATCATCGACCTGCCCTCCCCGGAGGATCTGGACGCCATCCGGGCGGACGCCAATGTGGACCTCGTGTCCGGCGCCGGCCTGAACGTGGGCTATCTTGCCATGAACACCGCCAAAAAGCCCTTCGACAACAAGCTCGTCCGCCAGGCCATCAACTACGCCATCAACAAGGATGACATCATCAAGGGCGTCTACGGCGATTCCGGACAGGCCGCCAAGAACCCCATCCCCCCCACCATGTGGGGCTACAACGATGATATCGTTCCCTACGAGTACAATCCCGCCAAGGCCAGGGAACTCCTGGCCAAAGCCGGCTACCCCAACGGTTTCTCCACCACCCTCTGGGCCATGCCCGTGGTAAGGCCCTACAACCCCAACGCCAAGAAAATGGCCGAGGTCATGCAGGAGCAGCTCAAGGCCGTGGGCATCACCGCGGAGATCGTCTCCTACGAGTGGGGTACCTACCTGGACAAGACCGACAACGGGGAGCACGACATGGCCCTCCTGGGCTGGGGCGGAGACAACGGAGACCCGGACAACTTCCTCTGGGTTCTCCTTTCCGAGCCCGCCGCCATTCCCCCTGCGGGAAACATCGCCTTCTGGAAGAACGCCGAGTTTACCGCCCTCTGCAAGGAGGCCAAGGAAACCGCCGATCTCGCCACCAGGGCGGAGCTTTACAAAAAGGCCCAGGTCATCTTCCACGAAGAGTGCCCCTGGGTGCCCGTGGCCCACTCCACGGACTACGTGGCCATGAAGAAAAACGTCAAGGGATTCGTGATGAGCCCCCTGGCCAGAAGAGAATTCTACCACTGCTACCTGGAAGACTAATCGGTCGCCGGTATAGCTGATCAAGGCCGCGGATCATCCGATCCGCGGTCAATTTTCACTTATAAAGGTTTATTAATGTTTCGTTTCATACTAAAAAGACTGGCCCTCCTGTTCCCCACGGTTTTCGGAGTGGTGACCCTGGTATTCTTCATGATCGCCCTGACTCCGGGCGATCCGGCCAGGGTCATGCTGGGCGAACGGGCCAGCGAAAAACAGCTGACCGAACTGCGTCAGCAGCTGGGGCTGGACAAGCCCCTGGCCCAGCAGTACGGCCTCTATCTCAAAAGAATCGTCAAACTGGATTTCGGAAGATCGATCCGTTCGGGCCAGAAGGTGGCCGACGACATCAGAACCTACTTCCCCGCCACCATAGAGCTGACTATTTTCGCCATGATCATCGCCTCCCTCCTGGGAATCTGGATAGGAGTGCTGTCGGCGACCCATAAGAATACCTGGATAGACGTGGGCTCCATGATGGGAGCCCTGGTGGGGGTTTCCATGCCCATTTTCTGGCTGGCCCTGGTCATGATCATGATTTTTTCCGTGGGACTGGACCTCTTTCCCACGGGGAGCCGCATGAACGTGCGCTTTTTCTTCCAGCCCCATACCAATTTCTACCTGATCGATACTTTCCCCTATCTTTTCAAGGGGCATCCGGAGTACTTCCTCTCCGCCCTGCACCATCTGGTGCTTCCCTCGGTCTGCCTGGCCACCATACCCCTGGCCATCATAGCCCGGACCACCCGCTCCTCCCTCCTGGAGGTTCTCAAGCAGGACTACATCAAGACGGTCCGCTCCGCCGGGGTGAAGGAACGGCGGGTCATTTTCCGCTACGCCCTGCGCAACGCCCTGCTGCCGGTCATCACCGTCATCGGCCTGCAGTTCGGCTACCTCCTCTCCGGGGCGGTGCTCACGGAGACCATCTTCGCCTGGCCGGGCATCGGCAAGTGGCTATACACGGCCATCCAGGCCCGGGACTACCCCGCCGTTCAGGGGGGAATCATCGTCATATCCACATCCTTCATCCTCATCAATCTTCTGGTGGATCTTCTTTATTCCCTCATCAACCCCAAAATCAGGCTGTCCTAGGAGGTTCCCGTGAGTTCAGCAGCAGCAAAGGAAACAGCGAAAGCCCTGCCCAAGGACCATCCCCTGGCGGAGCTTTTCTATCAGATACGCCATAACAGGAGCGCCTCCATAGGCCTGTTCATTATCCTGTTTTTCATTCTGGTGGCCCTTCTGGACCCCCTCATCGCCCCCCATGATCCGATCACCCAGGACATTTCCATGCGCAAGACCGCCCCTCTGACGGCGGGATACGTCCTGGGATCGGACGACCTGGGCCGGGATATCCTGTCCCGCATCATCTACGGCTCCCGCATCTCCATGCTCATCGGCGTGGTGGCCGTGGGCATCGCCATCCTCTTCGGCTCCCTCATCGGCATCGTCTCCGCCTACTACGGGGGCGTCGTGGACACGGTCATCATGAGGCTGATCGACATCATGCTCGCCTTTCCCTTCATCATCCTCACCATCATCATCGTCTCCATCATGGGGCCCTCCCTGTTCAACGCCATGGTCGCCATCGGCATCTCCCAGGTGCCCCAGTACGCCCGCCTGGTCCGGGCCTCGGTACTGGCGGAAAAGGAGAACGACTACGTCACGGCGGAACGCTCCCTGGGAACGGGGGATCTGGAGCTGATGTTCCGGTCCATCCTGCCCAACTGCCTGGCCCCCGTCTCGGTCCAGGCCACCCTGGGAATAGGCTCGGCCATTCTGGAGTCGGCGGCTCTCTCCTTCCTGGGACTGGGCGCCCAGCCCCCCACCCCGGAGTGGGGACTCATGATCTCCGACGGGAAGGAGTTCATCACCAACGCCTGGTGGATCGTCACCATGCCGGGCATCGCCACCCTTCTTGCCGTTCTGGGATTCAACTTGCTCGGCGACGGGCTCCGGGACATTCTGGATCCCCGGCTCAAGGATTAGGGGGAAAGGATGTCCGACTTAACAAAGGAAAAACCCTTCGTCAGCATAGAGAACCTGCAGGTTCAGTTCAAAACCCGCCGGGGCCTGGTCAAGGCGGTGCGGGATATCTCCTTCTCCCTGGAGAAGGGGGAAACTCTGGCCCTGGTGGGGGAATCGGGCTGCGGCAAATCGGTGACCGCCCACTCCATTAACCAGCTCATCCCCATGCCCCCCGGGGAGATCACCGGGGGAAAGATCTTCTTCAGGGGCAGGAACCTTCTGGAAGCGTCGGCCCGGGAGATGGAGGCCATACGGGGCCAGCAGATCACCATGATCTTCCAGGAGCCCATGACCAGCCTGAATCCGGTCTTCCCCATCGGGGACCAGATCGGCGAAGTCTTCATGACCCACCAGGGGATGAACAGGAAGGAGGCCCGGAAAAAGGCGGTGGAGCTTCTGGACCTGGTCAAGATCCCCTCCCCGGAGAAACGGGCCCGGGACTATCCCCACCAGCTCTCCGGCGGGATGCGGCAGAGGGCCATGATCGCCATGGCCCTTGCCTCCCCCGAGCCGGGGCTTCTCATAGCCGACGAGCCCACCACCGCCCTGGACGTAACCATTCAGGCCCAGATCCTGGACCTTCTCAAGGATCTGAACAAGCGGGTGGAGATGGCCCTCCTCCTCATTACCCACGACATGGGGGTGGTGGCGGAGACGGCGGACAAGGTGGTGGTCATGTATGCCGGGCGCATCATGGAGCAGGGTCTGGTGAAGCAGATATTCGCCAACCCCTCCCACCCCTACACCCTGGGGCTCCTGAACTCCCTCCCCTCCAACAGAAAATACCGGGGCGCCGCCAGACTGGAAGCCATAGAGGGCAACGTGCCCGACCTGCTGACCCTGGGAGAGGGATGCCCCTTCGCCAACCGCTGTCCCTACGCGGACGGTCTCTGCGGGGAGAATTTCCCGGATAAGACCGTTCTGGGGCCGGACCATCTGCTCTATTGCCATCACCACGAAGCGGCCGCCCAAGGAAGAGAAGCATGAATATACTCGAAGTAAGGAATCTGAAAAAGCATTACAGGGTCTCCTCCGAAGGGGGGGCCGAGAAGAAAACCCTGAAAGCGGTGGACGACGTCAGCTTCGTCCTGAGGCAGGGTGAGATCCTGGGCGTGGTCGGCGAATCGGGCTGCGGGAAGTCCACCCTGGGCAAGACGGTCCTGCGGCTGCACGGCAAGGACGAGGGGGAGGTGAGCCTCCTGGAAAGGGATCTCTTCTCCCTGAGTCCGGGGGAACTGAAGCGGATGCGCCAGGACGCGCAGATGATCTTCCAGGACCCCTTCTCCTCCCTCAATCCCCGCAAACGGGTAAAGGACCTTATCGGCCAGCCCCTGCGCATCCACCGCAGGGGCACGAAGGAAGAGATAGACAAACGGGTGGCCTCCCTCATGACAGAGGTGGGCCTTGACCCCCAGTACCGGAACCGTTTCGCCCACCAGTTTTCCGGAGGGCAGCGGCAGAGAATCGGCATAGCCCGGGCCCTGGCCCTGAATCCCCGGTTCATCGTCTGCGACGAGGCGGTCTCCGCC
>QKAI01000505.1 GCA_003246505.1 Spirochaetaceae bacterium
GGCTCGTACACCAGATACGGGGAAAGATCCCTTACCCCATCGAACTGCTCCCGGGAAGCCCTTGTTCCCACGATGCTGTTCCCCTGCCCCAGGAAATAGGAGAAGATGCCCCTCAGCTGCTCACGGGACTTCCCGGCGCAGTAGATGACCTCCGGATAGCCCACTCTCAGGGCCCTGTGGTTGTCAAGGCAGGCATAGTCCAGATCCTTGAAGGGCAGGTCCTTCAACTCCTCCAGGGCGCCCTCCCTGTCCAAACTCCCGTTTTTGTAGGAGTCCAGAATCCCCATCAGCCGATCCGCGTTCATAGGAGTTCCCCCCCCAGGATCCGGTAGACGTCGGGAAGGGACATGTTTATCTCCCGGGAGATCCTCAGGCAATCCTCGTATTCCAGTTTGGATTTGATCTTATCTCCCCTCAGGTAGAGGGATTTGATTTTCACCGGTCCCAGGGAGCTCTCCACCGTCTCTATTTTTCTGTCCAGATTCTGCTTCCTCACGGGATAGGTCCGGTATCCGAAACTGCTTGTTTCCGCCAGGACCAGGGCGCCGATCTCCTCCTCCTTCTCCAGGGGAGCCAGAATGGAGATCCTGACCGCCGGGCGGCCCTTCTTCATGATGATGGGGGTCAGAAAGGCATCGTAGACACCCTTCTCAAACAGTTTGTCCAGGAAGGGGGAGTAAAGCTCCGGATTCATATCGTCGATATTGCAGTCGATCATCACCGCTTCCAGGCTCTTGTCTTCCCCTCCCCCCACTGTCATGGTGCCCAGGGATACGCGGAGGACATTGGGAATGGCCGTATCCCGGTGGCCGACGCCGTAGGCCGTCCTGTCCGGCATCATCTTAAGGGAGTCGGTAAACTCGTCCACCACGGCGGCCAGAATAGCCGCTCCCGTCGGGGTCGTCGTCTCAAAGGGAACGGCCCCCGTTTTGACCGGAACCCCTTTGAGGATCTCCAGGGTGGCCGGAGCGGGAACCGGCATCAGGCCGTGGGAGCACTTGACGAATCCCCCCCCCAGCTCGACGGGGGAACAGAGGATCCTCTGAGGCTTCAGATAGTCCAGACAGATGGCCGCCGCGGCGATATCCACGATGGAGTCCACCGCTCCCACCTCATGGAAATGGACCTGGTCGGCGGGCTTGTTATGAATCGTCCCCTCTGCTTCCGCTACCCGGGAAAAGATATCCAGGGCTAGTTCGACCACCCCTTCGGACAGGTCGGATCTCCGGAACAGCTCCTTAATATCGGCGAAATTCCGGTGTTCATGGTGTTCATGGTGTTCATGGTGTTCATGGTGTTCATGGTGTTCATGGTGTTCATGGTGTTCATGATCGTGATGGTGATGCTCATGATGATGATCCTGTTCGTGATGATGGTCATGATCCTCCAGTACCACGTCGGCGCGCAGCCCCCAGATCCCCATCCGCTGGTCCTCTTCAAAGTGGATGTGATAGCCGTCCAGGGGCAATTTCTTCAGTTCCGACAACAGGTACTCCCGGGGGACTCCCAGGTTCACCAGGGCGGACATGGTCATATCTCCGGATATACCGGAAAAACAGTCAAAATAGAGTACGTTCCCGCTCATTTCCTTACCTCATTTTCCTTAAATACATTCAGGCTGCCCATCCGGTAGCCCTCCAGTTCCATGCAGACATAGGTGAAGCCCATATCTTTCAATGCCCGGGACACCTTCTCCCGGATTTCGGGCTTCGTAAACCTGTCCATCTCCTCCCTGTCCAGTTCGATCCGGGCGATCTCCCCGTGGTGCCTGAGCCGGACCTGGGAAAAACCCAGACCGTGGAGCAGGTCCTCGCCCCGCTCCACCATGCCCAGGTTCTCTCCGGTGATTTCCGTACCGTAGGGTATGCGCGAAGCCAGACAGGCATAGGCGGGCATATCCCAGGTCTTGAGCCCCAGGTACCGGGAGATCTCCCTCACGTCCCCCTTCGTCAGCCCCGCTTCCCTCAGAGGGCTTTTCACTTCCAACTCCTGCAGGGCCCTCATTCCCGGCCTGTAATCCTTCAGGTCATCCAGATTGGATCCGTCGAACAGGAAGTTCCTGCCATGGGACCGGGCCTCATCCACCATGCGGCCGAAGAGACTCTTTTTGCAGAAGTAACACCGGTCCTTCGGATTGGAAAGGACGCGGGGATCCATCTCTTCGATCTCGATGACCATATGGCGAATCCCGATGGCCCGGGCCATCTCCGTAGAAAGTTCCCGCTCCCTCCGGGGAATGAAGGGGGAAATGACCGTAAAGGCCATAGCCCGGTCCCCCAGGGCATCTCGGGCGGCCTTGCACAGGAGCGTACTGTCCACGCCCCCGGAGAAGGCGACCGCCGCCGAGGGATAGGTCCCAATATTTGCCAGCAGATTCTGATATTTTTCTTCAATTGTCATTTTTACCTCCGCACCATTCACATCGCTGGAGCTGCAGGGGAAGCTCCATGCCGTAACGTTCCAATAATTCCCTATCCCTCAGTACCGAAGAGGCTTCTCCTGTCAGGGCGATCCGCCCCTCGTGGAGGAGGGAGACCCGGGAACAGGTGTCCCAGATGAAGTCCAGATCGTGGGAGATCACCATCATGGGATGGGCCAGTTCCCTCAGGGTGCGGATCAGCTCCCTCCGGGACCGGGGATCAAGCCCCGCCGTCGGTTCGTCCAGAAGAAGGATCTCCGGATCCATGCTGAGGATCGAGGCCAGGGCGGCGGATTTCTTCTCCCCCCCGGACAGGGTGTGGGGAGCCCTGTCCGCCAGATGAACGATGCCCGCGGTAGCCAGGGCTCCCAGGGTTTTCTCCTCCGCCTGCTCCGGAGTCATCCCCATGTTCAGGGGGCCGAAGGCGACGTCGTCCCGGACGGTCAGGGAGAAGAGCTGATCGTCGGAGTTCTGGAAGAGGAGCCCCAGTTTCCGGCGGATGGCCGCCCTATGGGACTTGTCCATGACAAGATCCCCCACCCGGACTGTGCCGCCGTCCGGCTTCAGCAAGCCGGTGACCAGCTGGAGCAGGGTGGATTTCCCCGCCCCGTTCGGTCCGATGATCCCGTGCTTTTCCCCGGGATTCAGGGTAAAATCAATTCCTCTGGCAGCGGCCTCGCCGTTGGGGTAGCGGTAGGAGAGGGCCTGGATGGTCAATACGGGATCGGTCACAGCTTACCCCCCTCCCTGAACGTTAGCTTTATGGCAAGGCAGAAAACCAGCCAGCCGAGAATCCAGAGTATCCCCCCCGCGCCCATTTTCTCATGATAGGGGGTCATGGTGTGTTCCGCCTGGCCGCCCCGGCACTCCATGGCGTTCTGGATCCGCTCGCCCCTTTTGTAGGTGCGGATGAACCACTGCCCCCCCATGGGGCCCCAGTCCTTCCAGTACACCCCCCTGTGCCCGGGGGCCCTGAGCCGGTAGGCCCGGGTCATGACAAGGGCTTCCTCCATCAGGACGGCGATATAACGGGCGGTCATGGAAAGGATCATGATGAAGAAGAGGGGGACGCGGAGATTTTTCAGGGCGGCGATGAGCCCCCTGAAGCCCTTGAGGCCTATGAAGGAAAGCACGGAGAATATGGTGATGGTTCCCTTGAGGACCAGGGAGAGGCTCATCACCGCCCCTTCCGTGACGGCATGCCCCCCGGGCAGGGGATAGGGGGCCCGGGCGAAGAGCAGGTTGGAGAGGGCGAAAAAGAAAAACAGGGGGAGAACGGTCACATATATCCCGACCAGCAGGGGGAGGGAGGATTTTCCCAAAAGAATCATCAGAAGGGGATAGAGGAGAAAGGGCAGAAGGCGTGCCACTTCGAACTTCCCGTATGAGACGACCGTCAGGACGAGGAGAAGCAGAACGACGAAATGGGCGCCCGCGGGGATCCTGTTCAGGGGCACCTCTTTGCGGGTGCTGTGTTCCAATAGGAAAATTTTTCCCGGTCCGTTCATTTCGATGGGGCCTTCTTCCCGGACCGGGCCTTTACGGCCAGGAGGATAATGGTCAGAACGGCGGCGGTCAGGAGAATCCCGGTCAGTCCCGAGACGACGGTTCCCAGATTCTGCCCCGCCCCGGTCTGATCGGTTCCCAGGGAATAATCGGGAAGGAAGGAGAGTTTCTCCTGAATCCCTTCCAGGAGCTGATGGAATTTCCCGGAAACCCTCTCCGGGTCAAGGCGCAATTCCGCCCTGTCGATGGACCATTCCAGGCCGTCGGGCAGTCCGGAAGCGAAAAGGGAAAATATCCCGCCGCAAAGGAGGGCGCCGATGCCTATGGGGGCGAGAATCCCCCCTTTGGGGGGGGGGGCCGGCTCCCTTACGGGTCGACTCTCCAGTATATCCGGGGCATGTTGGGACAGATAGGAGACCAGAACCGCCGTAATCAGCCCCTCTATAACTCCGATGGCCAGATGGATGGATTGCATGAGGGCAAGGAATGTTCCGAAGGGCAGGCTGACCCGTCCGGACAATGCCGTCTCCAGAACCACGGCGAAGGCGCCGAACTGCAGCCCCAGGACGGCTGTAAGAACGGAAGCGGCGAAGATCGCCCTCCGGGATTTACGGTGTTTCGTGATCCCCCTGTAAACCAGGGGATAGGCGATGAAGTTGGTGAAAAAGGCCATGTTCATCACATTGGCGCCGTAGGCCAGGATTCCCCCGTCCGCGAAGAACAGGGCCTGGATCAGGAGTATCGCCCCCATGGCCAGGAAGGAGAGAGAGGGGCCCAGAAGAATGGTAAGAAACAGGGCGCCGGCGATATGCCCGCTGGATCCCGTCCCGGGGATGGTGAAGTTGATCATCTGGGCGGCGAAAACAAAGGCCGCCGATACCCCGGTCAAAGGGATGATCCTGCCGGACCCTTCCGTCAGGTTCTGGCTCTTGCGGATCGATACTCCGCCTGCGGCCGCAGCCAGAGCCCACATTCCACCCCCCACGGCGGGGGACAGAAAAGCATCTGCCATATGCATGAGATGTTCCTTTTCGCACCACCGAAAACCCGTAACTTCATGATACGGGAAGGCAGCGCTCTGCTAATTTAATATTATGTCCGCAGCGGAATCCTTCATGGATTCATTGAAGTGTTGCCTGACCCTTTCCACCAGGTCATCAATGAGAACCTGCAGCGGTTTATTCTCGCTGCCCGCTATGGTGGCGCTGCATTTCTGCACCGGAATCAGTATTTTCCTGCAGGGGCTGCTTCCCACGGCTTCTGCCATTTTCGGCGTAAATTCCCCCAGCATGGAATTGGCTATGACGATTCCGATGGGTCCCACAATCAGGTCCATCCGGGGAGCTGTGAAAGCGATGGCGTTCTCCCCCGTGGCTCCCTCATCGGCCCCCGCCTTGATCATGGCAGATGTGGCCAGGGCATTCGTGCCCAATGCGATGAGGGTTATTTCGGCGGGGATCTTTTCTTTGAGACTGAGAATCAGATTCTTTCCGATCCCCCCTCCCTGCCCGTCTATGACAGCAATTCTCATAACAGCTTACCATTTAACACTCAGATCCGGTCCAGGGGCAAGCCCCTTTTCCCGTTTATGGGAAATATTTCCCCTAATACCGGGTCCCCACGATGGTCATGGCCTCCACGGCCTTTCTCATGCGGGTCAGCTCCCCTTCGCTCAGCCCGATTCCGGCGGCCCCCAGGTTCTCCTCAAGGCGGCCGATGTTCCGGCTGCCCGGGATGGGGACGATCCAGGGCTTCTGGGCCAGGAGCCAGGCCAGGGCGATCTGGGCGGGCGTGGCCTCCTTCTCCCGGCCGATCTCCTCCAGGAGGTCTACCACGACCCGGTTGGCCCGGATGGCCTCGGGGGTGAACCGGGGGTTTTTGGCCCGGATGTCCGACTTGTCATAGGTGGTGCTCTCGGTGATCTTGCCGGTCAGGTAGCCCCGCCCCAAAGGGCTGTAGGGCACGAAGCCGATCCCCAGCTCCCCGCAGAGGGGAAGAACGTCTTCCTCCCGCTCCCGGAACCAGAGGGAGTACTCGCTCTGAACCGCGGCGACGGGCTGGACAGCATGGGCCCGGCGGATAAGATCGGGCCCCGATTCGGAGAGGCCGAAGTGCCTGACCTTACCCTCCCTTATCAGATCCCCCACCGTTCCGGCCACATCCTCCACGGGCACGTCCGGATCGGGACGGTGCTGGTAGAAAAGATCGATCGCCTCGACCCGGAGTCTTCTCAGGGACTCCTCCGCCACCCGGCGTATCCTTTCGGGGCGGCTGTTCAGGCCCTCCCAGCCGGGGCTGCCGTCCTGGTGGAGATTAAAGCCGAATTTCGTGGCGATAATCACTTTGCCCCTGAAGGGCTCCAGGGCTTCCCCCACAAGATCCTCATTGGTGAAGGGACCGTACACTTCCGCCGTATCGAAAAAGGTGACCCCCCGGTCCACGGCGGAGCGGATGAAATCGATCATCTCCCGGCGGGTGCCCACAGGCCGGTCCGCATAGGACATGCGCATGCATCCCAATCCCAGGGCGGAAACTTCCAGACCGCTTTTGCCCAGGGTTCTCTTCTTCATATCCTCCTCCTTTACACCTTACCCATCGTAACCGGAGAGATTCTGCTCCTTCCTGAGCAGAATGCTGTCGTACCGGCCGATTTTCTCATCCAGCCTCGCCAGGGTTCTCCCCATGGCCTCGTACTTCTCCCGAAGCTGCTCCCTCTCCTCCACGAGAAGGGTCTTGCGCGCTTCGATGGTGCCGTCCCCCTGCTCGAAAAGGCGGACATACTCGATCAGGGCTTCTATGGAAAGTCCGGCGTTTCTCATGCAGGTGGCGAATTCCACCCATTTCAGATCCTCCTCCCCGTAATCCCGGATTCCGCCCCCGGTCCGGGTTACGGGCGGAATCAGCCCTATGCGTTCGTAGTAACGCAATGTATCGGCGGATATGTCGTATTTTTCACTGACCTCTGATATCTGCATGCCATCCTCTTCCTTTCAAGGGGCCAGGTATCTCGCGCGCTTGATCGCCATCGCGAGCTGGCGCTGGTGCCGCGCACATGTCCCGGTCGCTCGCCGCGGGAGGATCTTTCCCCGATCCGAGATGAAG
>QKAI01000491.1 GCA_003246505.1 Spirochaetaceae bacterium
GGATATTTGAATTTTTCAAGGAAATAGGCAAGGGTTGTTACCTCGTGGGAGCAGAGAAAACCTTTTATTTTTCGAGTGGCGCATAGATCAAATATTTTTGCCGCAGATTCGTGGTCATCTCTTTTATTGAGTAGATCGATAATTATATTAATATCAATCAATATTTTTTTCATGGAATGCTCTTCGTAATTCTTTTTTATCAGGAATAGGGTTGTCTGAAAGAATTCCATATAGATTTTTTGTTTTTGAGGATAGGTTCTCTAAATCAGATTCTTTTTGCAAAGATAACAGGTATGATTCAACCATAGATGAAATGGATTGTTTCGTTTCCTGAGAATACTCATGGGCAAACTGAATGATTTTGTCATCGATATTCAATGTTAATTTCTTATTCATATCATTCCTCTACGTATATTATACAGTATTTATACGTAGAAGACAATCTTTCAACAGACAGGATTATCCAGCAAGCCATAGTCCTGGGGAGTATCCATGGAATACCGACTCGGAAAACTCAATGAGTATATCCGGGGGTGGATGAATTACTTTGGAATCTCCCAGTATTACAGACCTCTTCAAGACCTTGATAACTGGCTCCGCAGAAGGATTCGCATGTGTTACTGGAAACAGTGGCGCTATCCCAGAACGAAAGTCAGGAAACTGATGGAACTGGGAATTCCGAAGGATTTTGCCATTATGACCGGGGCCAGCAGTAAATCCTACTGGCACTTGTCCAAGCCCCCCGTCAGTAAGGCCAGAGCCTCCCGTCAGTAAGGCTAGAGCCTCCGGTCAGTAAGGCCAGAGCCTCCCGTCAGTAAGGCCAGAGCCTCCCGTCAGTAAGGCAAAAGCCTCCCCTCGGTAAGGGCAAAAAAAAAACTCCCCCCCCGGGAAACCCGGAGGGGAGGGACATCGGCCCGCTTAGCCAATGGTCAGTAAACGCTTAAGGGTTCCCTGGGATTTCTCCTTCCCTTCCCCCTGAACCACCGACAGCCAGTAGCTGCCCCCTGCCAGATCCTCGGGCAGGGCGCACAGGATGGTCCGGTCCATAACCTGGTGCACCGTCTCCACGGGAATCGTCTCTTCGCTCCCGTCCCGGTACAGGTACACCCTGGTCTCCCTCTCCTCATCCCGCAGGTGGGCGCCCCGGATGGAAATGGTGCTCCCCGCCCGCAGGTCGGTCCGGAAGGTGCCCGACTGGTAGTCGTAGACCTGCAGGAGGATGGGTGCCTTGACCGGGGGCAGAATGTGCTCCACCTGGGCCCGCTCGACCAGGTTCTTTTTGAACTTGTCCGCCCCGTTCATGTTCACGCACACCCGGTGCTTCTTCGCATCAAAGAGGTCCGTGGTGGAGGCGAATCCCCCCCGAATGCTCACGTCCGCCTTGAACAGGTCCGTATGGACCGGGAAGCCGGAGAGGATCTGCTCGGTCACGGTCTCCTTGAACAGGTCCAGGACCACGATCATGTCCTGCCGGGTCACCGTGGTGTTCTTGCCCTGCATGATCTCGATCAGCTCCTCCTGCCTCACGGGCTTCTTCTTTTTGATAAGAGCCTTATAAAGGTTCTCTTCCGACGTGCTCAAATGATTCTCGCTCAGATAAAATTCAATCTTCTTCATGGTAAATCTCCTTCGGGGCAGGGCCCCGTTTCCGAATAAAGTTTTGTCAAGGCGGCCACCTATGCCTTATAACTATGGGAGAAAAAGCGAATTCGGAAAAAAATCGGGAAAAAAAATGAAAATATTTTAAAAGCACCCTGCTCCCGCCAGGTCTCGCAAAGTTCGCGAAGGAAATAATGGATAATAACAACTTCGCGGGCTTGGCGAGACAATCCAGAATCATCCGATCACAACAAGCTCCATGCGGCAGCCCCAAAAAAACTTCCCCTATCCGCTTTCCGCCATCAGCTTTCAGCTACCCCCCCTCTCCATTCTCCATTCTCCATTCTCCATTCGTCATTCGTCATTCGTCATTCGTCATTCGTCATTCGTCCCCTCAACACAAATTCCAGATTGACCAGAGCAAACTGTTACCCTATAATGGGAACGTTATGATCGAAAACAGGAATCTCTCTACCTTTTCCTATGCCGAGCTGGAAGCCTATCCCGGTCTGAAGGAAAGCATTTACCGGGAAGTGAAAAGCCAGATGGTAAACGACCTCTACCGATTCGCCGACAGGAAACTGGGCATAAAGACAGAGGAGGACATCAAGAATCACGTCTACGACCGGCAGCAGGTCACGACCCAGTTCTTTCTGGCCCTGAATCAGTTCAACCGAGAGTTCCCCGATCTGGACACCCTCTATTTCGCCGAACCCCGGGCGATCTTTCTCGCCCTGGATCTCCGGCTGGAGCAGGCGGCCACCGCGCTTAAGGAGAAGGAGCACCTGGACGTGTTCCCCGACGATCCCTTCCGCAAGGTTCTGGAGGAGTACAGCCAGTCGGTCCAGCAGAGGGTCAAGTTCATCCAGTTCCGCAACCGGGCCAAGGAGGTCATGAAGAATCTCCGCCTGGACCTGTTCATCGTCAATCTCATCTCCCTTTACATGTTCGAGAAGCAGAACGCCTCCTGGGACATCCGGGATCTGGACGCCTTTTACGACGCCGATTACGGATACGAGGTGGCCAAGCTGATTTCGGAGATTTTCCTGCGCTTCATCCAGCTCTACGAGATACAGAGCGAGGCCGGGTCCTCCCTGGAGGAGAGGCTCAAGGTGGAGCAGGAGCTGACCGCCGAGATCGACGAGAGGATTTTCGTCTACCTGCCCCACGAGAGGGAGGAGCTCTTCGACCGGATCCGGCGGATCATCCGCATGGGCTACACCCTTACGGAGCTGAACAAGAAAATCCGCACCGGCGCCCCGGCCATCAAGTCCCGCGCCCTGACCGACCTGAAGGAGATCATCGGGAAGAGGGATTACGCCGTCCTTATAGACGGATTCCTCTTCGAGGACATTTTCAATACCGCCATGGACGGCCTCTCCGATTTCCTCTCCCGCATCGGCCTAATCCGGCAGATCGTGACCGGCTTCATAGACGGCCTGTACGACATAAGGGTGTACGCCCAGGCCCTGATTTACTTCTACTCCCCCTCGGAGTCGAACAACAACCACAGCTACTACCGCATGCTCGGGGCGGCCTGTCTCAAGAGCGACGAATATATCCCCTACTACACAGACCTTCTCATCGCCTTCCGGGACCTCCTGAACCGGGTCTGGAAGGATCCGGGACTCAACCGGAACAAGTTCCCCTTTCCCGTGCTCATGTATACCTGGCGCCTTTTCGAGCGGATGCTCCGGTTCCTTCTGACCAACCTGCAGGAGAGGACCGACGTGACCCGGGTCTGCGAAATGAGCTTTAACCAGATCTTTATCTACAACATCACCCGCCGGCCCGTTTCGGTGGAGTTCTCCAAGCCCCGCAAGGAGGAATTCGAAAAGGTCATCGCCCAGAAGTACTCCACCCGGGATATTTACATTCCCCGCTCCAGCGTGGAGAAATACTGCCCCTCCCTGATCACGACCCACTTCGAAACGGCGGACAATCTTTTCATGAAGCTCAAGCCCAATGTCTCCTACAAGGAGAACCTGACCCTTAAGAAGCTGGTCCTCTACCACCGGGAGGATCTCTCCCTCTGGCTGCAGAGGACCCGCCTGGAGAAGATCACCGGGAGCGACTTCCTCAAGAAGAGCCTGTCCCGGGAGATGGAGGAGCTCTCCATCTTCGACGGCGAGCTGGATGGGGATCTGGAACTGCTGGAAGGGGAGGATTAGCCCTGGCCCTCTCCCTCCTTGCGGGAGATGTTCTTGAACTGGGTCGGGGTATGGCCCGTTTCCCGTTTGAAGAGGGAGCTGAAGGAGGTGGGCGTGTGGAATCCCACGTCCAGGGCTATCTCGGTCACCGATTTTTCCGTCCTGTTCAGCAGGTTCTTCGCCTGGTCCATTCTCACCGCGGTCAGATACTCCGAGTAGGAGTAGCCGCTGCTCTTCTTGAAGAGGGATTTGAAATAGGATTCGCTGATGCAGACCGCATCGGCCACGTCCTTGACCGAAATGGCTTCGGCGTAATGTTCGTTGATATACTCCTTGGCCTTCCGGACGATGGTTTTGGACCGGTCCGAATGGGAGTGGGAGACCACCCCTATGATCTCATCGGTCCGGGTGCGGAGCCATTCCACGAGCTGTGACTGGCTGCGGATGATGGCCGACTCGGTAAAGAGCTTTTCGCTCAGCTCCAGGAGCTGATCCACGTCGCCCCCCCCGGCCATGGCCGATTCTATCATGGTCCCCAGAAGTTCGTAGATGCGCACCTTTAGAAGCTTGTCCGTCTCCCCCCCGTACCGGTAGAGGAGCCCCATCAGGCTTCCCAGCTGCTCCTGGGCCTTGTCCCCGTCCCCCATCCTTATGGCGGCCAGGAAGGCGTTCTTCTCCTTGAGGGGGTACTCCCGGCGGGTCGCCTCGTCCTGGAGGTCGGAGATATGGATGACCTGCCCCCCCTCTATGAACTTGGCGTACTCCAGCACGTTCACCGCCTCGTGGTAGGACTTCTTCAGATCCTCCAGGCCGGAATAGCTGCGTCCGATCCCGAAATCGAAGCTGTTCAGATCCTCCAGGGACTTTTTCAGATACTCGCAGGTCCGTATGGTCTCGCTGCGTCCGAAATCAGCCTCCCCCCCGATGGAGAGGCAGATCCCCAGCATGTCCGTGCCCATGGGCATGAGAATGAACTGGTTCCTCCCCAGTATCCGGTCCAGTATGGCGGATATCTCCCGCAGGAGGGTGTCGTTCATATCCCGGAATCCCCCCTTACGGGTTTTGCTCTCCTCCGACTCCCGGAGCACGATGAAGGTGTTGATGTCCCCGGGGATATGGAGCAGTTCCAGCATGTCCGACACCTGCTGGTGCATATGGGCGTCTATGGACAGGTCCTGTATCAGGTCCTCCCTTATGTAGGAGATGACCTTGTCCATCCGCTTCCGGTTCTCCCTTATGTCCAGGGCCACCCCGCTCCCCAGGAAGGAGACGCTGGCCAGGGAGCCCATGTAGTAGATCCACCACTGGTGGAGCAGGGAGCCGAAGAAGAAGGTGAGGGCGAAGATCAGCTTGCCCGTGTTGTAGAGGTAGATCATCTGCCGGAAGTTCTCCGCCCGGCGGATTTTTCCCACCGAATCGATGAAGAGGATGGTGGCGAGGATCAGGTAGACCCCGTTGGTCACTTCCCGCCCGTAGAAGGGGGGGCTGAGGCTGGGGGTCGCGGAGTCGTAGACGGCGAAGCTGCCTATGCTGAATATCACCTCCGATCCGGTGGTGGTGAGGGTGTTGAAGAGGCAGTAGACCGCTCCCAGCAGGCTCCCCAGTATGACCAGGGGCCAGAACCGGATCTTCCTGTCCCGCTCGGGCCGGGAAAAGTCGGCCAGGATCACCATGGGTATGGTCACGGCGCTGAAGAGGAAGGACCGTATGTTGTTGATGATGAGGGGGATGGGGTGGGGGCCGGACAGGATCTGGACGGGCCTTCCGAAGAGGAAGAGGCAGAAGGATATGAGGAAAAGGGAGAAGTACCGGTTGGAGGCCGATTTGGACTCCTCAATGAAGACGAAGTAGAGGAAGTAGATGAAAAGGAGGATGCCCGAAAGGGCCGGTATCAGTATGTTCCCGAATATCGCTAACAGGGGCATGACGGGAGTAGTATAGCATAAATATGGGAAACGGGTGAGGGGATTTTTCTATCTCACCTGTTTTGACAGGAATTCGTAGAGCCTTCTGTCCTGACCGTTCAGGGCTTCCCTGTTCAGGATGTAGCCCTGCCTCTTGCGGGTGTAGATGATGAGCATGCCCGCCAGGCGCAACACCGATTTCAGCTCCCAGTAATCCACGTGGGAGTTCCTGTCCCCGGTGGTGACGATCATCTCCTTGCTGTTGAAGTCCATGCGCATGTTGTCCGGCATGGCCCCGGCGATCCGCCGGCTGCGGGCGAGGATCAGCAGGGGCTGGACGACCGGGAAGAGGCCGATGCCCAGGACTATGAGCAGGTGCAGCCCCGGGCCGGTCTGGGCCCAGAACCGCACCGCCACCAGTATCATGGAGGCGGTGAAGACGATATTCACCACCCCCGTGAAGGAGCGGTAAATATTCATCATGCTCAGAACCCAGAGATTGGCCGGCCTGACGCGGTAGGGAAAACTGAACTCCATTCCTATTCCGCTCCTACTTGAAGAGGGAGGGCAGGAAGAGGCTGATGGAGGGGATGAAGGTCACCAGCATCAGGGTGATGATCATGAGCACGTAGAAGGGGAGGGTCGCCTTGACCACCCGCTCTATGGACACCTTGCTCACCGCCGATCCTATGAAGAGCACCGATCCCACCGGGGGGGTCAGGAGCCCGATGCCGCAGTTGAGGATTACCATGACCCCGAACTGCACCGGATGGATCCCTATGCTCGTGGCGATGGGAAGCAGGATGGGCGTGGCGATCAGGATGATGGGGGCCATGTCCATGATCATGCCCAGCACCAGGAGGATCAGGTTCAGGAGCAGGGCCAGGATGATCGGGTTGGAGGTCAGCCCCAGAATGGCGTTGGCCGCCAGGGTGGGCACGTTCAGCCGGGTCAGGAGAAATCCGAAGATGCTGGAGGTGGAGATGAGGATGAGCACGATGGACAGGGTGTTCACGCACTGGTCCAGCACCTTCCAGACGCCCTTCCAGTTAAGGCCCCGGTAGATGAAGACGCTTACGATGAGGCTGTAGATGACCGCGATGGCCGCCGATTCGGTGGCGGTGAAGACTCCCCCCACGACGCCCACCACGACGATGAGTACCGCCGCCAGGGCCCAGAAGGAGATGCCGATCTGCTTGATCAGGTTCATGGGGTGGAACTTCTCCCCCTTGGGGTAGTTGCGCCTGACCGAGATGATGTAGGAGCCGATCATGAGGGTGCCCGCCAGGATCGCCGCGGGCAGGTAGCCCGCCAGGAACAGGGCCC
>QKAI01000347.1 GCA_003246505.1 Spirochaetaceae bacterium
CGGCCATCGCCTTTCCTTCCCCGTCGAAGGAGAGATCCGGGTCCAGGGAGTTAGCCCCGGAGGGGCTGATCTTTACCGCCTCCCCCCAGCTGGTCCCGTCGAAACGCCTGGCCCAGACATCGTAAAGACTCCCATTGAATTGGGACCAAAGGGCCAAAGCGTTCCCGTGTCGGTCAAAGGCGCCCCGGGGCGAGATTGTGTTATTATTATTCGGATCAATGACGTAGGGGGCGCCCCAATCATCTCCGTCGAAATAATTGGCCCAGACGCTGGAGCCGGCCCCGTCGGACTGCTTCCAGAGGGCCAGTACACGGCCCTCCCCGTCCATGGCGAGATCAAGCATGGAAGCATCACCCGGGGCGCTGCTGAAATCGATCATCTCCCCGGTTCTCCACCGGGTTCCGTCAAATTGCCTGGCCCAGACATGGACCCGGGTACCGTCGGACTGAAGCCAGACGGCCATGGCCGTTTCTTCTCCGTAGACAAGGCGGTGGCCCATGAGATTCCCCCTGTCCTCCAGGTCAATCTTCATCGCCGCGCCCCAGCTCTTCGGACCCGCGTCCTCCCCCCCGCTGCCCACGTCGCAACCGTTCAAAAAAATAAGGAACAGGCAGAAACCGATGATAGTATTTTTACCCATGCGTGCCTCCTGGGGTTATGTGAGATGGATCTTAACCTTTCAAAACAAATTATTAACTGACATCCGTCTCGCACAGAAAGGGGAAACTTAAGGATGGTTAACCCTAATATATCCCGATTTCACAAAAAGGACACATTTGATCATTAATTTATTTAGGCAACATAAAAGGCCCCCCCTGTGCTATAATCTCCCCGAAATGGAAGACAAGGGCTACACACAGGTTTATACGGGCAACGGAAAGGGAAAGACCACCGCCTCCCTGGGGCTGGCGCTTCGGGCGGCGGGTGCGGGATACCGGGTCTTTATCGGCCAGTTCCTCAAGACCGGGGATTACTCGGAGATCAAGGCCCTGAAAAGATTCGACGACCTTATCACGGTGAAGCAGTTCGGGGCTCCCCGTTTCATCCGCTCCAAAGTGAACGAGGAGGACCGGATCCTCGCCGAAAAGGGATTGGCCGAGCTGGCCTCCATCCTGGAATCGGGGGATTGGGACGTGGTGATAGCCGAGGAACTGAACGTGGCGGTCCATCTGGGGGCCATCCCCGTGGAGGACGCCCTCTTCCTCATGTCGAAGAGGCCGGAGAACACGGAGCTGATCATCACCGGGCGCTACGCCCCCCGGGAGATTCTGGACCGGGCTGATCTGATCACGGAGATGACCGAAGTCCGCCACTACTACCGGGAGGGCGTCCCCGCCCGCAGGGGTATAGAGAAATGACCGGGACAGCAGCCCTTATCCATCTGGACAACCTGAAGCATAATCTGGAAACGGTGCGCCGACTGGTGGGACGGGAGCGGAGGATCTGCATGCCCGTGAAGGCCAACGCCTACGGGCACGGCATGGTGCCCGTCGCCCGGGCGGCCCTGGAATACGGCTGTGACTGCCTGGCCATAGCCCGGACCGAAGAGGGGCTCATCCTCCGCAGGGAGGGGCTGACCTGTCCCATCCTGATTATGGGCCACGCCCCGGAGGAGGAGCTGGCCGATCTGGTAGCGGGAAAACTGGAGCCCTACGGGGGATCCCCGGCCTATCTGGAAGCCCTGGAAAGGGCGGCGGACAGAGTTCTCCCGCCGGGGGAAATGGTGTCGGTCCATCTCAAGGTGGACACGGGGATGGGGCGGATCGGATACATATTCGCCTCCCCCCGCCTGCGACTGGCCGGAGTATGCACCCACTTCCCCGCCAGCGACACGGACGATCCCGGGGACAGGGCTTTCACCGAAGGGCAGCTGGCCGCTCTGACCGAAGCGGCTCGGATGATACGGACCCTGCCCGGGGCCGGGGAAAACGGGCCCTTTCTGGTCCATGGGGCCAATTCGGGGGCTGTGGCCCAGCACGGGGAGAGCTGTCTTGACATGGTCCGGCCGGGCATCATGCTCTACGGCTACGAGCCCCTTCCCCAGTCACCCGTGGGGGTGCGCCCCCTCATGGAGCTTTCCGCCCGTCTGGTCTTTGCCAAGAGGGTGCCCCCCGGGCAGACCGTCTCCTACGGCAGGACCTGGAGGGCGGAGAGGGAGACCTGGATAGGCACCGTTTCCGTGGGCTACGCGGACGGTTACAACCGCCTTCTTTCCAACCGGGGTAAGGTGATGATAAACGGGCGCATCTACCCGGTGGCGGGACGGGTGTGCATGGATCAGATCATGGTGGACCTGGGGCCGGAGCTGCGGGAGAAGGTCGGGGACAGGGTGATCCTCTTCGGCCCTCCCCCCTGCCCCTTCTCTGCGGCGGATATCGCCGAAGAGCTGAACACCATATCCTACGAAGTCTGCTGCCTCATCACCGCCCGGGTCAAACGGATCTACCTATCCGAAGGAAAACCGTGTATAATAGGTAAAGAGGGAATATCCCATGGAGAATGACCGGATCATAGAGCTGGAAACGAAGCTCAGCTACCAGGAAATGACCATTCAGGAGCTCAGCGGCATGATAGCGGACCAGGAGAAAAGACTGGCCCGCCTGGAAGAGCGGGACCGGGTCCTGACCGGCAAGGTCCGGGACCTCATGGAGATCATGGAGGAATCCCCGGTCAACGGGAAACCTCCCCATTACTGAAACCGGAACAAAGGAGCGGGAAATGAAAAAAAAGGGCCCCATCATCATAGGCATCTGCGGCGGATCCGGTTCGGGCAAGACGACCATCGTCAGTAAAATCGCCGAGATAGTGGAGGGCTTCACGGTCATTCCCCAGGACAACTACTACAAGTCCTTTGACAAGACCGTGGACAACGACCATATCACCGCGGTCAATTTCGACCATCCCGACGCCTTTGACATGGAACTCCTCATCCAGCATCTGACCCAGCTCCGCGCAGGCCACCCGGTGGCCATGCCCGTATACGACTTCGTCCACCACCGCCGTTCCGAGGAGACGGTGGCCATTGAGCCGGAGGGCATCATCATCCTGGAGGGGATCATGATCTACTCCAACGCCCGGCTGCGGAAGCTCTTTGACCTGAAGCTCTACGTGGACACCCCCGGGGACATCCGGTTCATACGCCGCATGCTCCGGGACATCGAAGAGCGGGGGCGGACGGTCAACTCCGTGGTGGAGCAGTACCTGAACGTGGTGCGACCGGGGCATGACGAATTCATAGAGCCCATGAAGGCCTACGCCGACCTGATCATCCCCGAAGGGGGACACAACCAGAGGGCCATGGATGTCCTCAGCGCGTTTATGAATCAGACGCTCAAGGAACAGTAAAAGGAAAATCGAGGACTGCTGAATTCATGAAAAAATCCGTCACCGCCTGGCACGGG
>QKAI01000322.1 GCA_003246505.1 Spirochaetaceae bacterium
GGAAGCCACCAATAAATCGGCCATGGCGGAAATCAAAACCCTGCTGAGCCTGCACAGCCGGGGGCTGATAGACGACAGGTACGCCATCAATGACATAAGACCCCCGAGGCTGGCGGAAATTCTTCATCCCGTTCTCAATAAGGCATCCGCCGGTAAGGTGAAATCCGTTCAGGGGGGGATCTCCGGGGCTATAGGTGCCGCGGTGGGGCGTGTCTTCTTCTCCACCGAGAGACTCGTCAAAGAGGCTCGCATCGCCCATCAGAGAGGCCTTGAGGATAATTTTATCCTTGCCATGGCCGCTACCTACGCGGAGGATGTCAAGGCCATAGAGGTCAGCAGGGGCGTTATCGCCCGGGACGGAGGCTATGCCTCCCATGCGCCGGTTGTCGCCCGTTCTCTGGGGAAAATCGCCATGATCAATCCGGATATCGTATTTAATGATAAGGGCATGAAGATCGGCGGCGTTCAGGTGAATGAGGGGGACTACCTCTCCCTGGATGTACCCTCCTACGATAAGCCTACCATCTATTTCGGGAAGCTGGAGCTCATAGAGCCTTCCATGGAAGAGAGCGGACTCCTGGATTTCCTGAAGATTGTGGAGAAGGGTATCGGCGATTTTGATGTGCATGCCAATGCGGACCAGCCCCGGGATGCGGAGCTGGCGAAGAAGTTCGGCGCCAAGGGTATAGGCCTCTGCCGGACGGAGCACATGTTCTTCGATGAGAAGCGGATTCCCATCTTCCGGTCCATGATAATCACCGATGACAGTAAGGACAGGGAGAAGATTCTCTCCAAACTCCAGAAAATGCAGACCGATGATTTCCTGGACCTCTTCCGGATTATGGAAGGCTACCCCGTGACCATCCGTCTTCTTGACGCGCCCCTCCATGAGTTCCTGCCCCACACCAAGGACAAGATGGATGAATTCATAGCCTTCTTCCAGAAAACCCATTCCGATGTATCCGCCGAGGAGGTAAGAAACCGCTGTGATATTCTGGGAGAGGTAAACCCCATGCTGGGTCACAGGGGAGTCAGGCTTGCCATTTCCATCCCCGAGATTTACCGGATGCAGATTACGGCCATCTTCGAAGCGGCTTACCAGCTGCGCAAGGAGGAGGGCATCATCACCCATCCCGAGATCATGATACCCATCATCATGTCCACCAGCGAGCTGAAGGCCGTACGCTACGGCAAGAAGATCGAAGGAAAGGAGATCGTCGGAATCGAATCGATCGAGCAGCAGGTCAGGGAGAAACTGGGGGTTGAGCCCCTGCCTTACAAAGTGGGCACCATGATCGAGCTCCCCTCGGCGGCTCTTCTGGCGGGAAGTCTGGCCCGTTATGCCGACTTCTTCAGCTTTGGAACCAATGACCTGACCCAGACGACTCTGGGGCTCTCCCGGGATGACTTCAATACCTTCTTCCCCGACTATAATGAATTCGACTTGCTGGAAAAGAATCCCTTCGCTTCCCTTAATGCGGCGGTCAAGGAATTGGTCAGCATAGCCAGTCAGAGAGGACGTCTGGTGAGGCCGGACCTGAAGATGGGCCTATGCGGAGAACACGGGGCGGAACCGGATAACATTGAGTTCCTCAAGGAAGCGGGTTTGAATTACGTTTCCTGCTCTCCCTACGGCGTACCCATCGCCAAATTGGCGATTGCCCGAAGCAACCTCAAAAACCAATAATCCCCATACGGAAAAGGTCCTGCAGATCCAGAAAAGAATCGAGAAGATTCAGTTTCTGCAGGGCCAGGGCGTACCATTCCGTCCGGGGATAATTCTCGATGAGTAGAATAAGCAGGTGCGATGCCCGGTAGAGAGGGGTCAGATACTTCTCCCGATCCCGGGAGTTGCTGCTGAAATAATCTGAGAAAGCCCGGTCGATCATCTCCGTCGCTTCCCTGTAGGCCACATGGGTTTTGCTCCCCCTCAGGGAGAGGGGGATTTGGGGGTCGAAGGACTGGATATCGCACAGGAAGAGCTGTCCGAAATAGAGAAATTTCTCTCCGTGCCCACTATGCGGGGTCAGGTGCTTTTCCATATGCTCCAGTGCTTTTTCCATCAGCTTTATCGCCCTTTTGTAGTGATAGCGCCAGACCCCTTCCTGTCTCAGGGATCGCTTCGTCAGTTCATAGTCATAATAGATGTGGACTCCCGTGAAAAAGAGGGTGGCCCCTTTGCGCAGGCTGATCTCCTCCCGGTCGGCCCTGGGAGGGGCGTTCCCCATACGGCTTTCCTGGGTGCGGTTTTCCTTCGGGGGACGGGATTCCAGGGATGCCATGAGAATTTCATAGGCTTCGTTGATCTCCGTCATCCTGATATGGCACCAGTCGGAGAAGTTCTGATTCCTGTCGGGGTGGTATTTCTTCACCAGTCCCTTGAATCCCCTGTCCAGATCGTCCCGGGAGAATTCCGCATTATTCAGTTTGTAAATTGACAGGGCAGAGGAGAGATCCATGTCCCCAGTATAGCAGAATTCCCCTCTTCCTCCTACTACTCCCGGTAGGGGGGATTTTTTCTTTTTTCTCATTGACAACTTCCGGAGGACTGAATTAGACTTGATACTAACGTGACATTCTGTTCACATTTTAATGCAGAGGTGAATAATGGCCGAAATAAAGGACCTTTTTGATGCTTATACGGAAGGAAACCTGCCCCAGGAAGGGGGTTACGTGGTTTCCGTCTTTTTTGACGAAAATTCAAATTATACCCGATTTGAAGCCATATCCTACGGGAATGTGAAGGATATCTATCTGACGGAAGAGGGGATTACTTTCCAGGCGGACGGAAGGAAGCTGTTCGTGCTTTACGAGCCGGTCGCCTTCATCCACAAGGGGACCGATCCCTGCTACCGGAGCGATGCCTACAGGATCCCCTACCGTTTCAAGGAACTGGAACGGATCGTGACAAAGAGACAGGACCGTATTTATGTGGCCAAGGAGCCCGTGGAGACCTATACAGCCTTTACCGTTCTTAATGAGACCGGATACAACGAATCCTACGTCGTCTACCAGTCGGACGATGCGGGGGACATGGTGGCCAATTTCGTTTTCCAGACCCTCTGGAAGAACATGAGAATCGCCAAAACCGATGCGGAGAAAACCCGGGATACCTTAAAGGATGTCATACCCCTCTGGATGAAGCCCTTCGGCTTTGAGGAGCAGGGTCAGGAGCATGAAGACTAAAAGGACATCCCGCTGATCTGGTCCAGTATGCCGCCCCGGCTTCCTCCCAGGGCGGATCGGCCCAGGGCTGTTTCCAGTTCCTTGATACGCATCTGCTGCTGTTCCACCAGTTTCAGAAGATTTTCTATCTCCTCCGGGGAGTAACCCCCGTTGGTCTGCCGCACCATGGCCTGTTCATCAATTTCCGCTTCTATCTGGGCCAGTTCAAAGCTGTCCTTGTAGTAATCAAGCTCCAGGGGCATCTCGGGAAACCGCTTTGACAGAATGATCTTGCGAACCATGCGGTCCATCCCTTCCGCGGTGACCGATTCGGGGTACTGGATGATGAAGGGGGTCCGCTCCTTGAGGGCGTCGCTAACCTGCTTATCCATGAAAAGCATGCCCAGGCATTCGGAATGGATGGAAAGACTTCTCTTCGTCAGATCCTTAAGGCTCTCCGCTATGGAGAGTTCCCCCGAATCCTCGGCCATGTTCATGATGATCTTGGGCTGAAGGATCTCCAGGAATAGTTCCGCCTTTTCCACGGCCTCCGGCTCTCGCGACCTCAGATCCTCAAGCATCTCCTTCAGCGGTTTCTGTTCCCCCGGATGACGCTCCAGGAAGGCCTTGTCAAAGTACTCTGTGAATACCCGGTTCTCCGCGAAGGCCCTCTGAAGGAAACGGAAGGCCACGTTTTTGAGGAAACCGAAGGCATTCATGATGGATGTCATATGGGGGGTCGTTACGACGATGCCCGAATTGGATATGAGAAAGAAGTCAATCACGTTAAGGCTGGAGCCGGCACCAAGGTCCAGGATGATATAGTCCGCATCCAGCTCCACAAGACCCTTTATTATTCTTTTCTTCTCCTCAAAGGAAATCTCCCCCAGGCCGTAAACGAGCACGTCGCCGGGAATGAGAAAGAGATTTTCGTAGTCCGTGGGAATGACGAGATCCTCCATGGCAATGGACTTGTCGGAGATGAAGTTGCCGATACCCTTGTTGGTATTTTTGATACCCAGCATGGTATGCAGATTGGAGCCTCCCAGATCCAGGTCGACCACTATGGTTTTCTTGCCGTTGACCGCCAGGAGAAGGGAGAGATTGGTGGAGAGAACGCTCTTGCCGACGCCTCCCTTGCCTCCTGCGATGGGAATGATCTTTTTATCGGAATTCTCGTTTAATATCATGGCAGACTCCTGGATTTCCCTATCATACATCAGAAGGTGTCGAAAAACAACCGAACCGTTTTTTTTATGAAGGGTTCCCGAATTCGGTATTTATTTGTTTTTTAGTACCCAAGGAGGAAAAAAGGGGGTAAAAAAATGTCCTATACTTGATGAATTGCCCGGGAGTGATTAAAATTATCCCATGTTGGATCTGGAAAAAATCAAAACCCTTCCCAAAGTGGAACTGCATTATCATCTGGACGGAGGTGTCCGCCCGGAGACTATTATCGAACTGGCCGATGAAGCCGGTATGGAACTTCCCGTAAGGGAACCGGCCGCTCTGGCCGGATGGTTCCATCGGGGAGCGGACAGGAAGAGCCTGAGCCTCTATCTGGAGGGATTCGCTCTGACCTGCGGCGTCATGCAGACCGCACCGGCCCTGACCCGGGTCGCCCGGGAAGCCCTGGAGCAGCTCCATGAGGACGGGGTCGTGTACGGGGAGATCCGCTTCGCCCCTATCCTGCATCAGGAGAAGGGGCTGAATCTGGAGGAGATCGTCTCGGCGGTTCTGACCGGCCTGGAGGAGGGACGGCGCAAAACGGGGGTGGAGTTCGGGCTTATCCTCTGCGCCATGCGCCATCAGAGCGGGGATGTTTCCGTGGAAATGGCGGAACTGGCCGTATCCTTCCGTTCCAGGGGCGTGGTGGGCTTCGATATCGCCGGCGATGAATTCGGCCACCCGCCCAAAAGGCATCTGGATGCCTTCCAGTACATCCGGAGCAAAAATTTCAACATCACCATTCATGCGGGGGAGGCCTTCGGGGTTGACTCCATTTGGCAGGCCATACAGATCTGCGGCGCCCACCGGATCGGCCACGCCACGCGGCTCACCGAGAATATGAGCTATCACGGCAAGGAAATCGAGCACATGGGGACCCTGGCCCAGTTTATCCGGGACAGGCGGATCCCCCTGGAAATGTGCCTCTCCTCCAACATCCAGACCGGGGCGGCTCCCTCCCTGGAGGAGCATCCCTTCGGCCTGTATTACAGGAACAGCTTCCGGGTTATGCTCTGCACGGACAATACCCTCATGAGCAATACCACCATGAGCAAGGAGATGATGCTGGCGGTGGAAACTTTTAATCTGGAGCTGAAGGATCTGGAAAAAATCACCATAAACGCGATGAAATCTGCCTTTGTCCACTATGACGAAAGACTTAAAATCATCTATGATGTGATAAAACCGGGCTATCAGCGTGCCTACGGGCAGAATCTATAGGATAAAAGACGAGGAGCAGACATGCCTAAAACGAAATACGATTTTACCATTGAGAAGCTGGGGGAGCCTAAGATAGCCTCTCCCATCCCCTATTCGAACATTCTGGGAGACGCCATTGCCAATTATGTCACCGAGGCGGAGAAGGTTCTCTATGACATTGATCTGATGGAGGGCAAAACCGTCAAGGACCTGGAAACTTCCGGCCTTATGGAGAAAGCCGGCCCCCGGGAGAAGATCTATTTCAATCCCCAGCACAGCCATGCGGCCATCGTCACCTGCGGAGGTCTCTGCCCCGGACTGAACGATGTGATCCGCGCCGTGGTGAGAACCCTGTGGTACCGGTACAATGTAAAGCGCATAACCGGCGTGAAATACGGCTTTACCGGTTTTCTACCCGAATATAACATTCCCACCATGGCCCTGACCCCGGATATCGTCGACGATATTCATAAGATGGGGGGCACCATGCTGGGATCTTCCCGGGGCAACGGGAAGCGCGTGGAAGAGATCGTGGACGCCCTGGAGCGCATGAATATCAATATGCTGTTCATCATAGGGGGTGACGGGACCCAGAGGGCTTCCAACGATATCGGGGAGGAGGTTCTGAAGAGGGGCCTTAAGGTCGCCGTAGTGGGCATACCCAAGACTATCGACAACGACCTCATGTTCACGGAGAAGACCTTCGGCTTCGAAACGGCCGTGGCCAAGGCGGTGGATGCGGTGGAAGCGGCCCATGTGGAGGCGAAGAGCGCGAATAACGGGCTGGGCCTTGTTAAGCTTATGGGGCGGGACTCGGGCTTTATCGCCGCCAGTACGGCCCTCTCCTCCAACGAAGCCAACTTTGTCCTGATTCCGGAAGTCCCCTTTGATCTCTATGGACCTAACGGTCTCCTTCACCATGTGGAGGAGCGCCTTCTTGCCCGCCAGCATGCGGTGATCATTGTGGCCGAGGGGGCGGGACAGGAGCTTGTGGAGATCCCCGAAGGGGAGGATAAGTCGGGTAACAAGCTCTATGGGGATATCGGAAAGTTCCTGGCCGGGGAGATTAAGAAGTACCTGACCGACAAGGGAATGGACTTCGCTTTGAAATATATCGATCCCAGTTATATTATCAGGGCGGCGAAGGCACTGCCTTCGGACTCCCTCTACTGCGCCCGTCTCGGAGCCAATGCGGTTCATGCGGCCATGGCGGGAAAAACCAAATGTCTGGTCACCCTTATGAATACCCACTTCGTTCACCTCCCCATCAAGCTCGTGGTGGGGGGAAGAAAGAAGGTCGACCCGGAGAGCTCTCTCTGGCGGGATGTTCAGGAGAGCACCCGGCAGCCCCTTTCCATGCTTAACT
>QKAI01000471.1 GCA_003246505.1 Spirochaetaceae bacterium
ATTCATACAGCTCCGACGGTACCGGGACAACCCCCTCATGCCCCTGGTCCTGCAGATACTCTGGATTCCCGCCCTCCTCCATTCCACGGGGGCGGCGGTCGTTCTTATTCCCCTTATCCTGTACTGGCAGGTCAGCCTGGTTTCCGGTCTCTCCCGCCCGGGGAAAATCATCCCCGAAGGGGCAGCCCTCTTCCTCATCGTCCTCCTGGCGATCAAAGAGGGCGCCCCGGCTCTTTTCTGGATTGAGTTCCCCCTCACCCTCACCCTGGGTATCGCCTACCACCTGTTCCTCCGGCCCGCCGAACCGGTGCCCGTCCTATCGGTGACCCGAGGAAGAACCATCCCCCGAAGGATGGGGCGGACGGAACACCAGCTTTTCGAACCGGTTTATTTCGGCCCACCCCCCACGGCCTGGCGGTCCTCCTTCTCCGAAACGGCTCTCTCCCTGTTTTTTTCCTGCCTGCTGGCCCTTCCCCTTTTCATTCCCTACGGTACGGGTCCCTCATCGGACCCCTCCCTGCCCGGGAGAGGCGAATTTCTTGACCATCTCTACTTCCAGGAGAATATTTTATATGCCTCCCCCTGGGGCAGCCGCTCTCCGGTAACCCTGGAGGAGTTCTCCTGGGAGAGGGAAACGGGGAAGATCCTTACAAGGGAAAGGATTATTGCCCGGTTCGATTCATCCTGGATCGCCGATCGGGTAGATTCCTATGCCACGGGTTATGCCGATTCCCTGATTCTGGCTCTGCCAGAGGGATTAACCACTCTCCCCCAAATATACGTTTTTGACTTTGACAAATATATGATTTTTGCTATAATACTTCTGTTTTTTCTGTCCAAGCTCGTTCTATCGGAAATCAAAGCTACAGGTAAAGAGAAGAAATCGCTTCAAATTAACAAAAGAGGTCGTGAAGTCGCATGAGATCGCTAGCCACATTCCCCAGGGGAATTCATCCTCCGGGAGGAAAAGGATTGACGGAATCCACGGAAATTCGGACAGCCGCTCTGCCCCCGGTCGCGCTTATCCCCTTGTCTCAGCACATAGGAGCGCCGGCTAAGTGCCTGGTTCAACCGGGCGATAGGGTAAGGGAAGAGGAATTGATAGGGGAGGCCGCTGGCTTTGTCTCCGCCAATATCCACTCCTCCGTACCGGGTACGGTAAAGGAAATAAGGGAAATCTTCCTTCCCAACGGAATGAAGACCCAGGCCGTTGCCATAGAGCTTTCCGGGGAATTCAGCCGTCTTGGCAAGGAATCGGTCAAGGAGGACTGGAAGTCCCTCGATCTGGATTCCATCAGAAACCGCATTCGGGAGATGGGCATTGTCGGCATGGGGGGGGCTACCTTTCCCACCCATGTGAAACTGTCTCTGCCCGAGGGGAAAAGCTGCGAATACTTCATCGTCAACGCGGTGGAGTGCGAGCCCTACCTGACTTCGGACCATAAACTCATGCTCACACGGGCCGGGGAGATCCTCGAGGGGATCGAAATCGTCCGGAAGCTTCTGAATCCGGAGAAGGTGATCATAGGCATAGAAGCCAATAAGATGGATGCGGCCCGCCATCTCCAGGGGATGATCGACCGGATGGGCGTTAAGGTGGAAGTGGCTCCCCTTAAGGTCAAATATCCCCAGGGCGCCGAGAAAAGCCTTATCAAGGCGATCACCGGCCGGGAAGTGCCCTCGGGGAAACTGCCCCTGGAAGTGGGGGTCATCAATGCCAACGTGGGTACATGCTTTGCGATTTACGAGGCCGTTGTTTATAAAAAACCACTGGTGGAACGGCTCGTTACCGTTTCCGGCGGGGCCATTAAGAACCCCGGGGTTTTCCAGGTGCGCATCGGCACCACCATCCGGGAGCTGATAGAGGAGTGCGGCGGATTCACGGAGGAGCCGGAGAAGATCATCTCCGGCGGCCCCATGATGGGTTTTGCCTTCTTCGATCTGGATACCCCCGTGATGAAGGGCACCTCGGGCATCGTGGCCCTTACCAAAAGGGATGTGAAAAGAAGCAGGATGACCGCCTGCCTCTCCTGCGGAAAGTGCATCGCCGCCTGTCCCATGGGTCTCAACCCCACCAAGCTTTATAAATTCCTGGATTTCGAGATGGTCGGCGACGCGGCGGGGGAAAGGCTCATGGACTGCGTTGAGTGCGGCTCCTGCGCCTATGTCTGCCCCGCCCATCTGCCCCTGGTACAAATGTTCCGCGTAGGAAAGGGAGAAATGAGAAAAAATGCCCAAAAATAGTTTTCAGATAAGCTCTTCGCCCCAGTTTCACAGCCCCATGTCCACATCCTTCATTATGGGACATGTTTCGCTGGCCCTGGTGCCCGCCTCTCTCTGGGGCGTATATGTTTTCGGATGGAGAGCCCTGCTGGTGCTTCTGGTCTCCATCGCCGCTTCGGTGCTTACCGAGGGAATCCTCTGCCGGATCACCTCCCAGGAGAACACCGTAACCGACGGCAGCGCCCTTCTCACGGGGCTTCTCATCGGCATGAACATGCCCCCCGCCGTGCCCCTCTTCATCCCCGTGGTGGCTTCCTTCTTTGCCATCTTCGTGGTGAAGTGGACCTTCGGCGGCCTGGGGGCCAACTGGATGAACCCGGCCCTGGCGGGACGGGTCTTCGTATTCATGTCCTGGACAGGGGGGATGACCACCTGGACCCTTCCGGGCAAGCTGGGCCGCATCGGCGCCCTGGATACGGTCACCGGGCCCACGCCCCTGGGATCTCTCAAGACCGGACTCATGAACGGGATCGACGGGATAACCGGACCCCTCCAGCTTCTCGCCGGAGAGGGGGTCCCCGTCACCTATCGGGATCTCTTCATGGGGAATATCCCCGGGTGCATCGGCGAAGTGTCCGCCCTCCTTCTGCTGGCGGGAGCCCTGTACATGCTGGTCAGGAAGATCATCACCTGGCATATCCCCCTCAGTTACGCCCTCTCCTTCGCCCTTCTCGTTTGGGTATTCGGCGGCAACCGCTACGGGCTGGGGCTTTTCCACGGCGACGTCCTCTTCCATCTGCTTTCCGGCGGATTCATGCTGGGCGCCCTGTTCATGGCCACCGACATGGCCACTTCCCCCATAACCAACCGGGGCAAGCTGATCTACGGGGTGGGATGCGGTTTCATGACCTTCCTCATCCGCTTTTTCGGCTCCTTCCCCGAGGGGGTCTCCCTGGCGATTATTTTTATGAATATCTTCGTTCCCCTGATCGACAGGCTGATTAAGCCGACCACCTTCGGCGTGGCCAAAGCCGGCAGGAAAGCCAAGGAGGAGGCCCGATGAATCCCATACTGGATAGAACAATCAGGCTGGCCCTCATATGCAGCGTGGCGGCCCTGCTCCTCGGTTTCGTGGACTCCATGACCGCTCCCCAGATAGCGGAGCATAAGAGGATAGAGCTCCAGAACGCCCTGAACGATCTGGTCGTTACCGGAACGGCCGGCGAGGCGGAGCCCCAGGACGGTCCCGTCGTCACAGCCCGTTACCCCATATCCGACGGGGGGGCTGTCACCGGATACATCCTGGCACTCAAGGGATCGGGCTACGGCGGGGAAATGAAGCTGCTCGCCTCCTACTCCCTGGACGGAACCCTCCTCAAGGCGATCCTCATGGAGAATAACGAGACACCCGGTCTGGGTAAGAAGGCTGAGAAAAGGGAGTATATGGAAAAATTCACCGGCAGGGGAAACCAGGGTAATCCTATTCCCACCACAAAGGCGAAACTGGAGAAACCGGACGCCGTGGGCGGTTCCACCATAACGTTCACCGGCGTTTCCCGGGCCCTGGCGGCTGGGTCCGATTACATCCGGGAGGGATTGAAATGAAAGAGTTGACCAAGGGGATCTATAGGGAGAACCCCATATTTGTTCTGGTGCTGGGACTGTGTCCCTCCCTGGCGGTAACGACACAGGTCGTGAACGGCATAGGCATGGGGGTGGGGACCATGTTCGTTCTGATCTGTTCCAATATCATGATCTCCCTTCTCAAGAACGTGATACCCAACGAGATACATATCCCCGCCTACATCGTGGTAATCGCCTCCTTCGTTACCATTCTTGACCTTCTCATGCAGGCCTATGTGCCGGCCCTCTCCGCCTCTCTGGGCGTGTTCGTTCAGCTCATCGTGGTGAACTGCATCATCCTGGGGCGGGCGGAAGCCTACGCCAGCAGCCACGGGGTCTGGGATTCCATCAAGGACGCCATAGGCATGGGCATCGGTTTTACCCTGAGCCTGGTGCTCATCGCCCTGATCCGGGAGAGCCTGGGAGCGGGAACGATCACCCTTTTCCCCATCGAATCCCTCGGATTCAGCGGGGAGATTAGCATCCCCGGCCTGGTTGATGCGCCGGCCCGGGTCATGACCCTTTCCGCCGGAGCCCTTCTCGTCATGGGATATCTCAAGGCGGCGATCAACCGCGTAAACGAGAGGAAGGGACGGTAAAATGACCTATATCGGAATATTAATCACCTATGTTTTCATCAGCAACCTCATTCTCAGCCAGTTCCTGGGTCTCTGCCCCTTCATCGGGGTATCCAAGGACCTGGAATCGGCCACGGGCATGGGATTCGCGGTTACCTTCGTCATGACCATCGCCTCCCTGGTGACCTGGATGGTCTACCACTGGGTTCTCATACCCCTCCATGTGGAATACCTTCAGACGGTGACCTTTATCCTCACCATCGCCTCCCTGGTCCAGCTGGTGGAGATGATCGTGCAGAAGTACTCCCCCGCCCTCTACAAGGCCCTGGGTATCTATCTGCCCCTCATTACGACGAACTGCGGTGTTCTCGGTATCGCCCTCATCAACATCAACGAGGGATACAATCTCATGGAAGGGTTCATGGCGGGGCTCTCCGCGGGACTCGGCTTCATGCTGGCCCTGATTCTCATGTCCTCCATAAGGGTGCAGATGAGGACCGAAAGGGTGCCCCGGGCGTTCAAGGGGATTCCCATCGCCTTCATTTCCGGTGGCCTCATGGCACTGGCATTCATGGCCTTTGACAAGGCGCTGCTGACAAATCTGATAGGGTAGGGGTGATTATGGAAATTGTACGGATACTTTTGGGAATACTATTCACTCTCGTCTTCGGCGGCGCCCTGGGCATGGGCCTGGCCGTTGCCTTCCGGAAATTCAGCATAGAGAAGGACAAGGTCGTGGAGGACCTGGAAAACGCCCTCCCCGGTCTGAACTGCGGCAGCTGCGGTTACGCGGGATGCGCCGGCTACGCCGAAGCGCTGGCCGCCGGTACGGACAAGGACCTGACCAAGTGCAAGCCCGGCGGGCAGAGCTCCCTCGAGGCCATGGGGGAGATCCTGGGAATCAAGGTGGAGGCTTCGGCGACGAAACTCGTCGCACGGCCCCACTGCCTGGGCAATAACGAGAAGGCTCTGAAGAAGTACGAATACGCCGGTCTCCAGGACTGCCGGGCCGCCATGTCCCAGTTCAAGGGGTTCAAGCAGTGCGAATACGGCTGCCTGGGCCTGGGGTCATGCATCAAGGTCTGCCCCGTGGACGCCATTTCCAGAACCGGAGACGGCCTGGTCCAGGTGGACGGGGACCTGTGCATCTCCTGCGGCAACTGCGTGGATATCTGCCCCACCGGGGTCATGAAGATGATTCCCTTTGACGCGGACTATTATATCGCCTGCAACTCCCGGGACAAGGGGAAGGTGACCAAGGGAAACTGCTCCGTGGGCTGCATCGGCTGCATGATCTGCGAAAAAAAATTCCCCGAGGGAGCTTTTGCTGTTAAAGATAATCTATGTGTGATAAACTATGACGAGAGGGATCGCGATGACAGCCGGGCCGAAGCCGCGGAGAAATGTCCATCCAAGTGTATTGTAAAAATCTGACAGACTCGTTTTAGCACAGGATAGGGGATGGGAAAGTTAAAACTGTTCATAGGAATTTATAACTCATTTTCTCCCAGCATGGGAGAAGAGGACCTGATCGGCCTCTATGAGAATTCCCTGAAACAGTATCTGACGAAGATTTATAATAACAGGAATGTGAAATTCTTCCTCTATTACAATGGGCGTCTTCTCTCCTGGATAGAGAAGAAGCATCCCGAATATATCACCGTACTGGAAGAGCTGGTCCTCCGCCGACAGGCGGAGCTCCTGAACGGCCCCTACGACGAGCCCATGCTGCCGGTCATACCCGTTTCCGACCGCCTGGGGCAGCTGGAGAAGATGACCACCTATCTGAGACGGCTCTTCAAAAAGCGCTTCCGGGGCTGCTGGCTCCCCGGCTTCATCTGGGAATCGGCCCTGGCCTCGAACCTTAACGGGGCTGGGATAAACTACACCTTCCTGGAAGTGGAGCAGTTCGAGCGTTCGGGGATGAAATCCCTTTACGAGCCGGTTCTCACCGACGACCAGGGAAAGGAACTGACCATATTCCCCCTCCACAGGGTTCTGTCCGAATCGGCGGTCAAGGCGCCCGCCTCCAATATCATCGCCTCGCTCCGAAAGATCGCCAGTGAAAACCGCCATGAGGAGTGCCTGGTGAATCTGGTCTTCCCAGGGGAGATTCTGGCCCATGAGGACAAGCTCGCCTGGTTTGACGATTTTCTCCGTGCCATAGAAGAGAACGGCGAGTGGATCGACTGCATGCTGCCCAGTCAGTATATGAAGAACAGCGAGGGAAGCTCCTACCGCACCTACTTCAACAGCTCCACCTACGGGGATCTGAAGAGGTTCTTCTACGACAAAACCGATCTCCTGCCCGATATCAACCCCCCCGGGGAGAATGCCTCCTACCGCACCATACTGAGAAGCAATCAGCAGCAGTCCTTCTATTACGGGCGGATCAACTACGTCACCCTGCTGATCAATTCCATACGGGGGGACAAGTCGCGCAAGAAGAGCGCCCGGGAGAATCTCTGGAAAGCCCAGAACCTTTATGGCTACTGGTCCGGGGAGCTGGCATATAAAACGAAACAGGAC
>QKAI01000225.1 GCA_003246505.1 Spirochaetaceae bacterium
GGTGGTTCCTAGTAAATTAGAAAAAAGAAGGGTTTTGCCTTATAGCGTTACAGGCGGAATCCCCATTTTATTCAATTATGAAAATTCACTTCCTTTCAATATCCTTTTTTTCCGATTTCTTTTGAATTCAATATACCGATGGGAAGAGATCTCTTTCCATGCTATCGCGGCAATGTTAATTCATTGGTGAACTTTTTGGAAATATGACGCCCTTTCTTAAGCGCCGGATAGAAGAATGAAAATGTCATGAAGATTTCCAGAAGTATTCCCTCAGAAATAGGGGCGGGCTCCCATCCCTTGCCCGTATTAGGCATTTGGAGCCTACTGCTGACTTAAATTCAGAAGTTCCCGGGCCTCTGCAGCCGCATCACTGTCGGGATACTTCTCTAGAAAGGTGCGGAAGGAGGAGGCCGCGTCCCTGTAGTTTTGTGATTTCAGGGAAATCCGTCCGCTCAGAAGCAGGTAGGAGGGGTAATAATCCTCCTGCTCGGGCATGATGATGTCTCCCAGATGACGCCAGGCTTCACCGGTTTTTCCCTGCATCTCCTCCGCATAGGCCAGTGAGAACAGCAGTCGTCCCTCGGAGAAGGGATCGGCGGACATGTCGTAATAGAGTTCCAGATCCTTTTCCGCACCGGCGTAATCGCCCCGGCCGATCCTGGCCCAGGCCCGGTCGATATCTTCCCTGCTGGTGCTGCCGAATCCCAGGTCTTCCCTATCGGTCACCGCGTCTCCTCTTATGCCCATGGCCACGGAGGCGTCGGGTTTTTGCTGCACCAGGAGAAAGTTGATTTTCTGGGAAAGCTTGTCAAAGGCCGATTCCTGTTTCACCTCTGTCTGGGTTTTCACCGTGGACAGGGTATACTCCCCCTCCCGGGAATAGAAGAGGGAATTCTGCGGTGAATCGAGCTGAACCGATGAATTGCCGGTCAGACGGATGCGGGTTCTGCCGTCCAGCCGGGTTCCGAAATCCATGGCGAACCAGGACCCGTTCTTCTGGTACTCCGCATCTCCCTCCAGGTAGACGCACTCGAATGTTTCGCTCCAGAGGGAGAGGGATATAAGAAAAACCGATATTAATACGGGAATAATCTTCTTTTTCATACATATAGTTTAGCACAAAAAAAGTGAAAGTGCCCGATATTAGGCACTTTCCTGGCAAAAGTGTAGGGTAAGGGGTTATTTCTTGGTCTTAATATCTATCCCCCCCATAAAGGCGAGGCCCTGGACTTCGATATGGGGTCCCGCTCCTGCGGCGTCGGTCTTGTTGTCGCAGCCTCCCATGAAGGGGAAGACGGAGGTGGATACGGTCACCCCGGGGGGGACGGTAATGTCCACGCCGCCCATGACGGCCACGCACTTGATGACCACATCCTCCCCCCGGGGAAAGGAGGCCTGTCGGAAATCCAGTTCCACCCCTCCCATGAAGGCGATGACGTTGATCTCCCGCGGGGCGGCCCACTGGCCCTTGCGCCCGCTGCCGGACATGAAGGCGAAGAAGGTCTGGCTCCGTTTCCTCTGCCGGGGGATGCTGTCGTACCGGTCCCGCTCCCACTGGTAGGTATCCCCGGTTCTCCGGTCGTCCGAACCGGGCATGGGTGGAAGATCGCCAGTCAGGCCGGTAAGTTCGGAAAGACTGTCCGTGCTGTACAGCCGGGAGAGGCGGTCCTCCAGCTCTCCTATGGTGATATGGTTATTGGTATAGGCCCATCTGAGGTGGGCTTCCGCTTTTTCCTTGAATTCTTTAAATTGATCTTCCATGGACATTCTCTCCTGCTGATTATATTATCATTAAAGCAAAGGCTGTGCCAATGTTTTCTTGAGATGAGGAGCCTCTCCGGGGGGTAACACCGGGGTAGACTGGGATTTTCCCCATTCTATGGTATAAATGGCCAGAATTAAGATTTGATGAAGGGGATCCTGTGATCGAGGAATATAAAAAGATTCTGGAAAGGGTGGAAAAGAAGAAGGCCCCTATCCGCAAGGCCCTGGGGGAGCTGAAGAAGCAGCGCCGGTTGAATCTGGACGATCTCTTCGCCGGGGAACATGAGAAGGCCTTTCGGGAGATCGACTGTCTCTCCTGCGCCAACTGCTGCTCCTCCCTGGGGCCCCGAATTACGGACAGGGACATCGACCGTCTGGCCCGGGCGGCCCGGATGAAGGCGGGGGACGTGGTCCGGACCTGGCTGGAGATCGACGATGAAGGGGATTACGTCTACCGTAACCTGCCCTGTCCCTTCCTGGGGGGGGACAACTACTGTCTCTACTACGACGCCCGGCCCGAAGCCTGCCGCCGCTACCCCTATACGGACAGGAGGAACGTCAAAGGGTATCTGGGCACCCTTGTCAAGGACATGGCCGTATGCCCCGCCGTGGCCCTTGTCATGGAGAGAATCGCCGGTCTTGCCTAATCCCGGTCCGTTTCGGTGCGGTTCCTTCCGCTCTGTTTGGCCCGGTAAAGGGCCTTGTCCGCCTTCACGATGAAGCTGTTCATCCCGTCCCCCGAACGGGGGGTGCCCGTGTAGATGCCGATGCTAATGGTCACCCCTCCCCCTATCTCCTCAAAGCTGCTTCTCGCCACTTCCTTCCGGATCCTCTCCATTCCCGCGAGGGCGCTTCTGCTGCCCGTATTGGGCATGATCACGATGAACTCCTCCCCGCCGAAACGGGCGAGAAGGCAGACGGCCCTGATATGGGTTCGGAGGATTCCGGCTATCTTCCGGAGGATCACATCCCCCACATCGTGCCCGAAGGTATCGTTGACATTCTTGAAAAGATCGATGTCCAGCATGGCGAAGGAGATCTCCTTCCCCTCCCGGATCGCCGTCTCGAACAGGAACCGCCCTTCCATGGTCATGCGGTGCCGGCTTCCCAATCCGGTCAGGGCGTCCTCCATGGCCAGACGGTAGGCTTTCTCGTGGAGCATGGCGTTCTCCAGGGCTATGGATATGTGATTGCCGATGGTCGCAGCCAGTTCCAGGTGATGGCTGTCGAATTGGTTTTTACTATACCCGTCCATGGCCAGGAGCCCCAGCACGTTGCCGTGGGCGATCAGGGGGACCCCCATCCAGGAAAGGATGGTCCTTTTTTTGAAGGGCTGGGTGAAGGCGGGGAACTCCCGGGCCAGATCGTTGGCTATGAAGGGCTTTTCCTCCTGAATGGCCCGGGTGCTCAGGCTGCCCTTGCGCTGAAAGGGAAACCGCAGGGTCTTGACCAGTTCGTTATCCTCAAAGCCCTCGGCCCCGGCGATTTCCAGGTACTCCCCCCGCAGCAGCTGCAGGGAACAGGACTCATAGGGTATGGCCCGGCTCATCTCACTGAGGATCCGGTTGATTGTCTCCTGTATATCCAGGGAGCTGCTGATGCTGCTGATGATCTGGCGGAGCGTTTCCAGTTCCTCCGTCCGCTTGATCTCCTTCTCTATGCTCTCCCGCAGTCTGGCTTCGGTCTCCTTCAGTTCGGAGATATCCGAATCGGATCCAACGATCAGAAGGGGGCGGCCCTCGTCCGTCTTCCGGACCACCAGGCCCCGGGACAGGATCCAGCGGCATGAGCCGTCGCTGTCGCAGAGTCGGTATGTCATGTCCAGGATGTCGCTCTCCCCGCGGTAGACCCTCTCAAGGGTGTCCCTGGCCCTTTGCCT
The DNA here is from genome assembly GCA_003246505.1 of Spirochaetaceae bacterium. Taxonomy (GTDB): domain Bacteria; phylum Spirochaetota; class Spirochaetia; order DSM-2461; family DSM-2461; genus SZUA-368. The sequence goes on from QKAI01000225.1 coordinate 3,644, forward strand.
GTCCTCGGGATGGAGCTGTCCCAGGAAGGATTCGTCCTTGTCATGGGGATCGAACTTGTAGGAACTGGATTCCCAAAGATTGCTGGAGAGATTCTCCCCCGTCAGGTAATCGGTAATGAAAACGCCGACCCGGGAGAGCGCTTTCTGGATGTCCCGGTCGTTGAGTCGCAGATTGTGAAAAAGTTCCTTCCCCATAATTCTTAATCATTATAGACTATTCGCTCCCTGGCTTCCAGAAAAAAAACTTCCCCCGCGAATATATGTGACTAATCGCTGCGGAGCGGTATAATGGGTGAAGATGAATTGGCACCGACCTGTCCTGCCCGGTCTCTTCCTACTCCTGTCCGCCTCCCTTTGGTGCCAAGGCGATCCGAGCGGGTCCCTTGTCATGGATATTCTGACCGAGGCCTATCCGGGCATCGTTACCGACAAGGCTCTGGTGGAGGGGGACTGGTCGGTTCTCGTAAGGGGGGAGCGGATCTTCTGGGCCGGAGGGCGCCTGCTGCCCCCTGAAGCCCGGGAGAGAAGCGACGCCTACTCCCCCCATCCTTTCTTTTACTATTCCGGAGACTACGAACCGCCCCTGCCCTCCTATACGGAGGAGGAGAAGGCCAGAACCAGGGCCCGTCTGGAAAGGAGGGACCGGGACCCCCCCTCCCGTAATCCCCGTTTTTTTGATCTGATCTACGGCATCCGGGATGAGGACTCGGCCTGGGCCCACCAGATTTCGGTCACCTTTCTGGGCTACCGCCTCACCCTGCACCGGGATCTGGCGGAGCGGGTGGCCCGGGTGGAAGACGTCCTGAGGGAGAAAATGATCGATGATCCCGATCTGCGGGAGTACGTGGACTCCCTGGATTATGCCGCCGGTTACAGCTGGCGCCTGATAGCGGGCACGGAGAGCCGGAGCAACCACGCCTACGGCATCGCCCTGGACTTCTCCCCCCGGGATTACGGGGGAAGGGAAGCCTACTGGCTCTGGACCCGGGATTTTTACCCGGACTGGTTCACCCTGGGCTGGGACCGGCGCTACCGTCCCCCGGAATCCTTCGTCCGGGCCTTTGAGACGGAGGGGTTCCTGTGGGGGGGGAAGTGGTTTCTTTTTGACAGCATCCATTTCGAATACCGCCCGGAAATCCTCCTCCTCAACCGTTCAGGGCATGGGCCTTGAAGAGGCAGTAGACCCGGGATCCCTCCTTCAGGTCCAGATCCTCCGCCGCCTCCGGGGTGATTTCCGCGGTCAGGGGCAGTTCCCCCTCTATGCGGCAGAAGAGCCGGTTTCCCAGGGGGATGATCTTCCTGATCCGGCCGGCGAACTGATTCTGTATGGATATGTTCTCTATCCGCGTCCGGGCCAGGGCCACCTCCCGGGGGGGGAGGGTGAGGGAGCCGTTCCTCTCGGGCGGGAAGGGCACCCTCAGGCGGGCCGTGGGGGATTCGGCTACGGCGCACAGGTAATGGCCCGGGGCGGTCTCCTCCGTTTCTGTCACCCGGAAGGTGTTGACGATACCCGACCGGCTCAGGGTTTCCCCCCGGCTGTCGAAGAGATCGAAGACGTCCCCGTGGCCGATGCATCGCCCCTTCTCCATCAGGTAGACCGTGGAGGTGAGTTTCTGGATGTCCGGCAGGTCATGGCTGATGACAAGCATGGGGATGTCCAGGCCGTCCCGGAGCCTCTTGAGGTAGGGGAGCAGGGCGATGCGCCGGGAGTTGTCCACCCCGGAGAAGGGTTCGTCCAGGAGGAGGAGCTCCGGGGATGTGAGAAGGGCCCGGCCGATGGCGGTGCGCTGCTCCTCCCCGCCGGAGATCTCCCGGGGATAGGAGTCCAGCAGGGGGGCCAGTTCCAGAAGGTCCACCGCGTCATCCAGGGAGACCCGACGCTCCTTCAGGTACTTCGTTCCGAAGAGAAGATTCTCCCGCACCGTCATATGGGGAAAAAGGCGTTTGTCCTGGAACACCACCCCGATCCGTCTTTTGTGGACCGGAACCTGGATTTTTCTCTCCCTGTCCGTCAGGATCCGCCCGTTAAGGCGTATGAAGCCCCTCTCCGGCAGCTCCAGGCCGCAGAGCATGTGGAAAAGGGAGGTCTTCCCCGCGCCGGAGTGTCCGAATATTCCCGTGATCCCCCGGCCGAATTCCCCCTCCGCCCGGAGAGTGAAATCCCGGCGGGGCAGGGTCAGATCAAATTGCAGGGCCATCGTTCCGCTCCTTCCGGTAGTGGCTTTTCCGGCTGAGCCGGGAGGAAAAAAACATCGCCCCGAAGGAGACGACGAGGGAAATGACCACCAGCAGGGCCGCGTCGTTCTCCCGGCCCGGAATCTGCAGCAGGGAGTAGACCGAGAGTGGGATGGTGCGGGTCTCCCCCTTTATGTTCCCCGCGAAGGTCATGGTGGCTCCGAATTCCCCCATGCTCCGGGCGAATCCCAGGACCGCCCCGTTAAGTATCCCCGGCAGGATCAGGGGGAGGGTCACCCGGAAGAAAACGGAGATCCGGTCCGCCCCCAGGGTCATGGCGGCCCGTTCCAGACGCACGTCCACCATATCCATGGAGAGGCGGATGCTCCTTACGATGAGGGGGAAGGAAACGGTCATGGAGGCTATGACCGCCGCCGCCGTGGTAAAGGCGATGCGGATGCCGAAGAGGGAAAAGAGGACCGATCCCACGAGCCCCCTCTTCCCCAGGATGAAAAGCAGTACGTAACCGGTGGTGACCGGCGGCATGACCAGGGGAAGGCTTATGAAGCCCTCCAGGAGGTCCTTGCCCCGGAATCGCCCGTTGACCAGGAGGTAGACCACTCCCAGGGCCACGGGCAGATTCAAAAGGGTAGCCAGGAGGCCGACTTTGAGGGAGAGGCCCAGGGTGTCAAAAATGTCGGCTCCGTTCACGGGCTACTCCTTTCCCGCGGGGGTGAAGCCGTATTTCCGGCAGATATCGCCGACCCTATCCGATTCGGTGAGGAAGCGGTAGAATTCCTCTCCCTCCTGAGTACTTTCCTTGAGAAGGGCGGCGTAGTATTTTATGGGGGCGTGGGACTCCTCGGGGAAGACCCCCACGATGGTCACCTTTTCCGATTTGGCCGCGTCCGTCTCATAGACGATGCCCCGGTCCGTCTCCCCCTTCTCCACCACGGCCAGGGCGCCTCGGACGTCGGCCCCGGGAAGGAGCCGGTCCTCCAGGGCCCTGTCCCAGCCGTAATAGGCAAGGGCGTCCATGGCGTACTGGCCCGCCGGCACATGGGCCGGGTCGCCGATGGAAAGGCGGCCCTCGAAGGAGGCGGGAAAAT
>QKAI01000177.1 GCA_003246505.1 Spirochaetaceae bacterium
TTGCGGCAGACATCGTAGCCGTCCATGCCCGACATGATGACATCCAGGAGGATCACATCCGGTTTATAACGGGAGAAACAGAGATCCAGGGCCTTCTCCCCGCTGGTGGCCATCATGACAATGTAACGGTCCTTGAGAAATTCATTGAGGGTCAGGATGTTGCTCCTCACATCATCCACAACGAGAACGCGCTTCCTCTCTTCCGCTCTATTCATGAATTCCCCCTTACAGATTAACTGAAGATACGGCTCCTTGCAAGAAAAAAAGCGATTCTAATCCGTTTCTCCCGCACTGATATCCCAATTATCATCCTCATCCTTCTGTATATCCATATTCAAGGTGGGGACGGGATTCCATTTCAGGTAAAAGGAGAAGGTGGACTGCCAGGTATAGAGGCTGTCCTGGAGCTGGGGCGATCCGGAATACTCCACAATGAAATTCCAGTTTCCCAGATAATGGACCAGATTGAGGTCCAGGGAGCTGAGATTGAAAAAGGAATCGTACCTGTCCTGGGTATTGAAAAGATTGAAGGATTTGAAGAGATCCTCCCAGAAATGGTACTCCTCCGTTATCCCCAGGGTATTCCGGTAGGCGGGAATATAAAGATACATGTTTTTATTCTGGGAGACCAGGGTCAGATCCAGATCGAGAAACCTGTGGAGAGACAGATCAAGGCCGAAGGAGAAATCCAGTACCGAATCGCTGATTTTAATAAGATTCTGTTTCCAGCTTGTGCTCACATTGACGGTGCTGTCTATGCGGTTTTTCCATAGGAGCGGCACATCCCAGTCCTGACGGTAACCAAGGGTGAGGGAGGAAAGTAGAAAATCCTGGTCCCCCTCTTCCCAGAGATAGGTAACCTTATTCCAGGTGTAGTCGCTGGTGTAGTCCGCCCTGAGCGTAGAAGTAAAGCCGTATCCCGTCAGGGTGGCCTGATTCGTCTTCATCCTTTTATTGTCCACATCGTAGGAGAGGGAATCGGAAAGGGTTATATCCAGAGGATCCAGATCCAGGGTTCCCTTATACTGGACCGGCTCGAAGGTCCACTCCCCCGCCTCTTCACTCAGGGTCTGGCTTAGACTGTTTGAGAGGGGCCCCAGGGTCAGGCTCAGGCTGTTGGCCAGGGATGAGGAGGTATCCCGGTTATCCGTATAGAGGGAGGTTTTGTAGCGGCTTGTCCCGGTGAAGGCGCTGACCGGATTGTACTTCAGGTAGCACTCCAGCTCGCTCTCGCTGATTCCGTCACTATTCCGATTCAGCCAGAGCTCCTCGTAAACGGGAGTGGTGTCGTCCATGGTATCGAAGGTCTTTCGGAAAAGCTGCATCCCCAGGGAGTAGCTCAAATAGCTGTCATCCAGGGCGTAATAGTCAATGGGCATGGTCTTGAGCTCGGTGCTGTTATTCCATTTGATCGTATCGTAGCTGTACTGGTCCTTCAGTTCGCTGTCGGTGAGTTCCGTATCCTCCCCGGTCAAATCCACATACTGCCGGTAGTTGATGCTGTAGTCTTCCTTGTGGGTCAGGGAGAGAAGATCGTCCCAGAGGTTCATGCTGAGGGTCAGGCTCTCCTTGTTCGTCAGGGAGAGCTTCCCCTTGTCCAGGGCGAAGGAGATATCCTGGGGCTCCGCATCGGCGGAGGAATCGGTGAAATTATCGAAATCATCGATCATCAGGATGGTTGTGGTGCTGCTCCATTTCAGGGAACCGGAGAAAGTGCTGCTGCTGCCAACGGTCCTGTCTCCGGCCTCCCCCGCCGTCTCAAAGGGAAACTCTGCGGGCTTCTCTTCCCCGGAGGCGGGGAGTTCCTCACCGGCGATCATCCACTCCCCGTCCCCCTTGGCGGGGGAGTTCTTTTCCTCATCGCCACCGCTTTTCCAGAGGGTCCCCGAGAGGGTAACCGCCCCGTCGGGAAGGGTGACGCTCTCGGGGTAAAAGAACTGCGCCGTGGGGGAGTAGCTGTCATCGTACCCCGCGTCGGTGATGCTGCTCCATTCCAGGGAGCCGTTCAACCGTGAGACATCCACCGTGCTCAGCCAGGGGGAGAGGGCCTTGGTGGCGAAACTCTTTTTCCAACTGACCTCCCACTCGAAGGAGCTGATATCGCTGCCCGAAACCGTATTGTCCTCACCCAGATCGGAGAGCAGGAAATTGAGGGGATCGAAGTTTTCCACCCGGTTCGTCATGAAATCCCCCATAAAGGAAGGGTCGGAATAGAACATGAAATCGAAGCTGAAGTTCCCCACCGAATAATCCGCCTCCGCCCCCCAGCGGAAGGGCAGTTCCAGGGCCCCCAGGGAGGAAGTGTTCCATCGGGAGACATAGGTTCCGTCCTCCAGGAAATAGGCGTTGTAATAATTATCAATACTGCGGGACACAGCGGCGCCGAGGAAGAGGTTCATCCCCCGGGCGGATTCACCCGGTTTGATGTAGCCGTCCAGTCCGAGGAATCCCCCCAGATTGGAGTAGTAATCGGCCATGAGCTTCAGGTATTCATCGGATTTTTCGGTGAGTTTGTCCCCCTTGAAAAGGAAGATCCCCCTCCTCTCCAGTTCATAAAGGCTGTCGCTGTTCAGGCCGGCGCTGAAGAAGGAGGTATTCTCCGGCGATTTCTGCCCCAGAAGGTAGGTGGTCGTCTGCAGAGTCGTGCCCTCCCGGTTGCGGAACCCGATGGAGGGGTTGAAGAAGATGTCGTTCCCCGGCTTGTAATAGAAGGGGAGATAGAGAAGGGGGATCCGCCCCAGATAGAGTAACCCGTTGACCAGTCCCCACTCCTCCGGCCCCATAAGCCAGATCTTTCCCGCCCGGATGCTGTATTCCGGATCCTCCCAGGTCCCGCTGGTGATGGTGCCTTTTTTCATGACCGCCAGATCGAATCCGGAGGAACTTATCTCCTTTCCGGTGAAATAAAACTCGATCGACTCCCCGTCCACGCTGTCCGTCCTGCTGGAAACGCCGGAGTAGATGACGCCCTGCCACCCTTCGATGTGAAAGGTCATGCTCTCCCCGAGGAAACGCTCCGCCGTCCCCCCCTCTTCGCTGCGGGTGTATTCCACGTTGCCCAGGGCGGTGAGGGAGTCGTCCAGGCGGGAAAAAACGATTCGGTCCGCGGAAATCACGTACTCCCGGCCGTTCTCTCCATCCTTCACGGTCAGCCTGACACTGCCCGTCAGATGGATCTCATCACCCCGGTCATCCACCTGGTAGTATTCGGTGCTGTCCGCCGACTCTATGGTGATTTCCAGGGACCCCCCCGATTCCCCATCGCCGGAACCGTCTTCAGCGGCGCTCCCCCTCTGCTCCGGCGACGCAAAGGCGTAATAATCCCTGAGCCGCATTCTCAGCTCCGATTCGCTCCCCCCGTCGTTCAGTTCCAGGGAGCGGCACCAGATGCGCAGTTCCTCCAGGGAGGAGAGCTCCAGATCCCTCTCGAAATAGCGTTCCTCCAGGGTTGGGGGAGCCGATTCCTGGGCGAGGAGGGGCACGGCGGCGGGGAGGAGCAGGGAGAGCAGGACGATGTGGGCAAAGAGCACTCCCCTTCCGGCCATATCAGATATTCAGAATCTCCTTGAGAAAGCGTCCCGTATGGGATTCGGGGCATCGGGCCACCTCCTCCGGAGTGCCCTCCACCACGATGGTGCCCCCCCGGTCTCCCCCGTCGGGCCCCAGGTCGATGATATGGTCCGCCTGTTTGATCACGTCCAGGTTGTGCTCGATCATGCAGATGGTGTTCCCCAGGGTGACCAGCTCCTGGAGGACCTCCATGAGCTGCTTCACATCGGCGAAATGGAGCCCCGTGGTGGGCTCGTCTATCACGTAGAAGGTGTTGCCCGTGCCGCGCTTGGAGAGTTCCAGGGCCAGCTTGACCCGCTGTGCCTCTCCCCCGGAGAGGGTCAGGGCCGACTGCCCCAGGGTGACGTACCCCAGGCCGACCGCCCGAAGGGTATCCATCTTCCCCTTGATGCTGGGCTGGGCGGCGAAAAAATCCGCCGCCTCCTCCACGGGCATCTCCAGCACCTCGTGGATGTTCTTGCCCTTGTAGCGCACGTCCAGGGTCTCCCTGTTGAACCGTTTGCCCTGGCAGACTTCGCAGGTGACGTAGACGTCGGGGAGGAAGTGCATTTCTATCTTCTGGGTTCCCGCTCCCTGGCAGGCCTCGCAGCGGCCCCCCTTCACATTGAAGGAGAAGCGCCCCGCCTTGTAGCCCCGGGCCTTGGACTCGGGGAGGGAGGCGAAGAGGTCCCTCACGGCGGTGAAGACCCCCACGTAGGTGGCCGGGTTGGACCGGGGCGTCCGGCCGATGGGGCTCTGGTCTATGCTGATGATCTTGTCGATGTTCTCCTGCCCGGTCAGTTCGTCGAAATCCCCGGTCTCCTTCCGGGACCGGTTGAGGCTGTTGAACAGGGCCGGGTAGAGGATGGTGGTGAGCAGGGTGGATTTGCCCGATCCGGAGACCCCGGTGATGACGTTCATCTTCCCCAGGGGGATGGAGAGGGAGACGTTCTTGAGGTTGTTCTCCCGGGCTCCGGTCAGGGTGAGGAACTTCCCGTTCCCCGGGCGGCGGACTTCGGGAATGACCACCCCGTCCCGGCCGCTCAGGAAGCGGCCCGTGGGACTGTCCGGGTGGGCCAGGATGTGCTCCAGGTCGCCCGCGGCCACCACGTGCCCCCCGTGGACACCCGCTCCGGGACCCATGTCCACGATGTAGTCGGCGGTGCGGATCGTCTGCTCGTCGTGCTCCACCACGATGAGGGTGTTCCCTATGTCCCGCAGATGCTTGAGGGTTTCGATAAGCCGGTCGTTGTCCCTCTGGTGAAGGCCGATGGTGGGCTCGTCCAGGATGTAGAGGACCCCCACCAGGGAGGAGCCGATCTGGGTGGCCAGGCGGATCCGCTGGGCCTCCCCGCCGGAAATGGTCCCCGCCTCCCGGTGGAGGGTCAGGTACTCCAGGCCCACGCTCTCCATGAAGGTGAGCCGGTCTATGATCTCCTTGAGCACCTGCTCGGAGATGTGGGCTTCGTTCTCGTCCAGCTCGATCTCCCGGAAGAAGGGAAGCAGCTCCTTGACGGGCTTGGTGGTCAGATCCCAGATATTGATGCCCTTGAGGGTTACCGCCAGGGCTTCCGGCTTGAGCCGCCTTCCGGAGCAGTCGGAGCAGTTGTGCCGTACCATGAGCTCCTCCAGCCAGTCCTTGACCCCGGTGGAGGCGGTCTCGTTGTGGCGCCTCTTCAGGTCGTCGATGAGTCCCGCGTAGGGTTTGTCGTAGTGGAAGCTCCCCGTCTTGTTCCGGTTCTCGTAGTGGAAGGAGATCTTCTCCTTCGTCCCGTAGAGGAGGGCCTTCCTGGCCTTCTCGCTCAGCTCCCCCAGGGGGGTGTCCAGGGTGAAGCCGAAGTGGGAGGCCAGGCTCTCCATCTGGCTCCTTCCCCAGGCGGCGTCCGGATTGACCGAGGCGATGCCCCCGTCGTTAATGGATTTGGACCAGTCCGGGATGATCTTGTCCGCATCGAATTCCATGGTCATTCCCAGGCCCCCGCAGGTGGGGCAGGCGCCGAAGGGATTGTTGAAGGAGAAGAGCCGGGGCTGGAGCTCGGGCATGCTGAACCCGCAGTGGGGGCAGGAGTTCTTCTCGGAGAAGAACTCCTCCCTCTCCTCGGAGAGGTTGCAGGCTATCACCTGCCCCTCGGAGATCTCCAGGGCCGTCTCGATGGAGTCGGCCAGGCGCTTTCTCGTTTCCGCGGAGAGCTTGAGCCGGTCCACCACCACCTCTATGGTGTGCTTCTTATTCTTTTCCAGGGCGATATTGTCTTCCAGGAGAAGGACTTCCCCATCCACCCTCACCCTCAGGAACCCGGCGTTGCGGGCGTCGTCGAACACCTTCTGGTGCTCCCCTTTCCGCCCCCGGATGATGGGGGCCAGTATCATAAGGCGGCTCTCCTCCGGAGACTGGAGAATGGTTTCTATGATCTGGTCCACCGACTGTTCACGGATCTCCTCCCCGCATACGGGGCAGTGGGGCACGCCGATGCGGGCGTAGAGCAGCCTCAGGTAGTCGTATATCTCCGTGACCGTCCCCACGGTGGAACGGGGGTTCTTGTGGGTCGTCTTCTGTTCGATGGAAATGGCCGGTGAAAGTCCCTCCAGATAATCCACGTCGGGCTTGTCCATACGGCCCAGGAACTGGCGGGCGTAGGCGGAGAGGGACTCCACGTAGCGCCTCTGCCCCTCGGCGAAAATCGTGTCGAAGGCCAGGGAGGACTTTCCGCTGCCCGAGAGTCCGGAAATCACTATCATTTTGTCCCGGGGCAGTTCCAGGTCTATATTCTTCAGGTTGTGCTCGCGGGCACCCTTAATCACTATCTTATCCATAACATTCCTCTATGGGAAGACCTTAAAACAGGACGGCCTTTTTGTCCAGACCGGGATGGGCCAGCTGTTCCCGGGCCAGGAGGGTCCACCCCTTCCCGTCCCCGTCCCGGTCCAGGATCTGCCAGATCTCACGGGCCCGGTCTTCAAAGCCCTCCCCGTAGAGGGAACAGGCCAGGTAGTAGAGGGACTGGTAGACGTTGTTCTCCTCCATGAAGAGGGCAAGCCCCCGGTTCTCCTTGAAAAGGTCCAGCACGTATCCCACGCCGGAGTAAACATAGGGACGCCCCCCCTCCTCCAGCCGCTTCAGGGCATCGGCGACCTGGGCGTCCCCGCTAATGAGCCTTCGGGTATTCCCCTCCCGGATGAAGCTGAAGTCCCCCCCAAGCCTCCTTACGGCCCTCTCCAGGTCATCGTAATACCAGGCGGGATCATATTCCATGAGTTTCTCCCGGGTGCGGGGGAACTGGAATTCCGGATCGGTCAGGATGAGGGTGCC
>QKAI01000286.1 GCA_003246505.1 Spirochaetaceae bacterium
CTGGATGGCCGCCATGACATCGGGGATCATCGCCGTTCCCATAATGGAGGACTTTTCCCCCGACGACGTGCGCCATATCCTCACCCACAGCGAGGCCCGGGGGCTCTGCCTGGACCACCGCTTCCTTTCCTGGGACCTGGAGGAATACCGGGGCCTCTCCTTTCTCTGCGACCTGGGTTCCGGGGAGATCCTCCGCGGGGAGATTCCCCCCGGGCCGGCGCCCCGGGAGGAGATCGGCGAGTCGGATCCCGCCGAATACATGTATACTTCGGGCACCACGGGATTCTCCAAGGGGGTCGTCCTGACCCACGGCAATCTGGTTTCCAACCTGTTCGAGGGGACCGACCTCATAGACAGCTGTTTCGACGGGGACTCCCTGGTGCTCTCCCTTCTTCCCGTGGGTCATACCTTCGGGTCCACCTCGGCCTTCCTTTCCACCATGTATAAGGGGCCCCGCATCGCCTTTCTGAAAAGGAAGCCCACCGTGCCCTACCTGGCGGAGGTATTCAAGAGAATCAATCCCACCATACTGGGGGCGGTCCCCCTTATCTTTGAAAAGATCTACCAGAAGCAGGTTCTCCCCATAAGGAACAGGAACGGGCTGACCCGTTACCTCCTGGGCAAGGTGGCCCCCCTCCGCATCCTGTTCCACCGGCTCGCGGCCTCCCGGGTCCTGGATTTCTTGGGGGGGCGGATCCGGTGCATCATCATAGGGGGGGCACCCCTGAGCCCCGATGTGGAGCGTTTCATGAGGGAGGGGCGGATCCCCTATGTGCTGGGATACGGCCTGACCGAAACCTCCCCCCTCGTCACCTTCTCCTCCCTGGAAGGGGTCAGGCCCGGTTCCGTGGGCCATGCCATCGGGGGTACGGAGATCCGCATCGTCACCGGGGAGGAGTCGGACCGGGTCGGGGATATCGAAGTGCGCGGGCCCCAGGTCATGGCGGGGTATCTGAAGGATCCCGCCGCCACGGCGGAGGTATTCACCGAGGACGGCTGGTTCCGGACCGGGGACAAGGGGTACCTGGACCGGGAGGGATATCTCTTCCTCAAGGGGCGTTCCAAGAATGTTATCGTCGGTTCCTCCGGGGAGAATATCTACCCCGAGGCCATTGAGGCGGTCCTTTCCGCCGATCCCCTGGTGGAGGAGGTCCTGGTGCATCTGGAAAAGGGAAAATTGACCGCCCGGGTCTATCCGGCCGGGGATTTCCTTGAGAAGCAGGGCCTGGCCGGGAAGGGAAGTGAGCTGGAGGAGTATCTGGAGTCCCTGCGGCGCAGGGCCAACAAAAAACTTCCCTCAAGCTCCTATCTGTACGCCATCGGGGAGCAGAAGGAGCCCTTCAGCAAGACGGCCACGAAGAAAATCCGCCGGCCCCATCTTTTTCACTCCCCCCCGAAGGTATAAAGGCCTTCCCCCGGGGAGAGGTCCAGGGTCTCGGTCAGCGTCATGGTATAGGTGATCTCCACCGGTTTTTCCGCGATGACCGGCCGGTCCAGGGGCGGATCGGTATAGAAGAAGACCAGTTCCAGCTCCGGCCGCGTGTCCTGGGTTACGGTAAGGTCGAGCTGCATGGGAAAACGGGGCCCCTTTCCTATGATGATGCGGCACTCCCGGTTGTCGGAACGGTTCTCATAGGGGAAGTTGCAGTCGTAGACCGTAATCTGCCCCTCCGAGGTATAGAGCCGGATCTCCAGGCTGTCCGGCTGGCCCTTCGGCTCCAGGGTCAGGAGAAGTCTCTTCCTGTTGAGAAAGGAGCTGATCTCCCCGCTGTAATTCAGGAAGCTCCTGTCCATCCTCCCGTTTATGGAGGCGCTCTCCCCCAGATTGCTCAGGGTCATCTCCCGGCCGTTGTAGGTCAGATCCACCGTTCCCATGGGCCGGGGGCTTTCGAGGGAGATGGTCCGGAGGTTGCGGGAGTAATCCAGAGAGTCGTCGATGGTTACGGGCTGCCTGTTCTGCCCCGAGAAGGGAGAGAAGAGTATGATCCGGGAGAGGATGAGGATGACCGCCGCCGGTACGAGGATGAAGACCGCCAGGGAGGTGTAGCTCCGTCTCTCACGGTGGTAGTAGAACCGGCTGTAATGGAGGCTAGTGAGCATGAGGATGTAGGGCATGACGAAGGCGGCGATGACCAGGTTCCCCTCCAGACGGTCCATGAGGATATACCGGGAGAGACCGGGGTAGCGGGCCAGGACCACGGTCGTCAGGAGAAACAGGACGGGCAGGGGGGTCAGAAGGGTCAGAAAGGTCTTGAGCACCAGCCGGCGGGAGAGGGCGAAGGGAAAGAGGCAGAGCAGAAGCCACAGGGCGTAGTAGGTCAGCGAAATATCCCGGAATGCCAGGATGAGCAGATCGGCGATGGCGAAAAGGATGGCCCCGTAGCTGTAAAAGTGGGGCGACCGGGGTATGGGGATTCCCCGGATGATGAAAAGGAAAAAGGAGGAGAAGAGCAGGGTGAGAAGAAGCTTGAAAAAGAGGATGTCCCGGGGAATGCGGAACCAGAGATCGCCCATATCCTTTTGCAGGCTGATCTCCTCCACAATGAGGGTGGAAAGATAGAGCAGGGTGAAAATCAGGGCCACCAGCAGCATAAGCACCCAGAGATAGCTTCGGTTTTTCCGGAAATTCAGGAGGAAATTGCGGCCCTGGAAAACCACGAGCAGAGTGAAGAGGCTCAGGATGGTTATGATGGTCAGGATGGAGTGCCACTCCCCGATGAGATAGGGCCGGTCCGGCCCGGAGAGGATCAGATAGTTCTTCTCACCCCTGTCCCCCGTCTCCGGGTGGGTCGTTCGGGAGAAATGGAGGAGGGCCCGGAGGATATCCGCTTCCGACAGTTCCTCTCCGGGAAGATTCGTATCGGCTCCCGTGAGAAGGAGGGAGGGGACATCCCGGCTCAGCCAGGGGGTGATGGGGCTCTCTTCCTCCCCGAATCCGGCCCGGTTCAGAAGATTCTCCATGCCGTCTATCAGATAGTCCACCCCGGCCAGGTCCAGGGAGGCAGTGAAATCCCTCAGGAGCCAGAAGGGGGCGTTTTGATCCTTCGTGCTGCTGACAAGCTTAAGCCCGGGGCTTTCCCGGTCCAGGTAGATCAGGCTGCTTGTTTCCTCGGCGGTGAAGTCCTCGAGGAAGGCGGTGGTCCCCACGGGAACGGGATTCTTCTCTCCCCCCAGAAAGAGGAGCGTGATTCCCCTGTCCGGAGGATTGCGGGCGAATTCCAGGGCCATTTCGTAAAGAAGCTCCGTGTTCAGGGATGAGTAGGCACCCTCCCCGTTCAGGGAGGCTGCCAGGAAGAGCCGGCCCTCCCTTTCCCGATTGAAATCGATTCTCAGGGACCGGGAGAAGGAGTGCAGTCCCTCCCGGTGGTCGTAGGTTATCGCCTCATAGCTCAGTCCCGCTTCGGTGAATTCCCCCTCCAGAAACTGAAGCAGGGCGAATTCCCTCTCCGACCCCTCCCGGCAGGGATAGAAATCCCCGATCCTTTCTCCCCCCGTCTGGGCCCCCAGGGAGAGGGCCAGCAAAAGCAGAAGAGGGGGAAAGATCCTCCTAGGAGAGGGCATGAAAGATTTCACCGGCCAGATAGAAGGAGCCCGTGACTAGCAGGGCTCCCCCGGGGGAGAGCTGCCCCAGGGCCGATTTGAGGGCCTCCCCGGGTGATTCTATCAGATCGCAGGGGCGGTGGGCGGTAAAATGGCTGGCCACCAGGGGGGGATCGCTCTTCTTGAAGCTCCCCGGCCGGGCTATGATGATCCGGTCAAAGGAGGGGGCGAGGATCTCCGCCATGGCCCGGGAGTCCTTGTCCAGGGCGCAGCCGAAGATCAGGACCCGCTCCGATGCCCCGGCGGCGATGCCCTCGAAGGCTTCGAGAATCGCCCTGACCGACCGGGGGGTATGGGCTCCGTCCAGCATGACCAGGGGGTTCCGGGAGAGGATCTGGGACCGGCCGGGGAGCCGCGCCCTGCCGAGCCCCCTCTTCTGGGCGTCCTCGCCGGGCCGGAGGGAGAGGAGGGGGGCCGCCAGCAGGGCCAGGGCGGCGTTGTCCGCCTGAACCGGTCCCACCATGGACAGGGAGATCTCCCCCGGATAGGGGCTCCCTTCCCTCCAGCGGTAGGCCGCAGACATGGTGCCGTCGGGGCGGTAGGCAATCTCCCGGCTCTCGAGGAGATCCTCCAGGCGGAGGAGGGGGGCCTTTCTTTCCCGGGCGATTCTTTCCAGCACTTCCATGGCCTCCGGCGCCTGCCGGGACAGCAGGACCGGTACGGCCGGTTTTATTATTCCCCCCTTCTCCCCGGCGATCTCTCCCAAAGTGTTTCCCAGAAATTCCGTGTGTTCCCTCTCTATGGGGGTGATGAGGGTCAGTTCGGGGCGGCACACATTGGTGGCGTCAAGTCGGCCCCCCAGGCCCGTTTCCAGGACAATCCGGCCGCATTCTTCCTCCCGGAAGGAGAGGAATGCCAGGAGGGTCAGCAGCTCAAAGGTGGTGGGGTAGCCACCGTCTATCTCATTTTTATCCAGAAAGGAGCGGATCCGGTTCATCTGGGAGGTCAGGATCTCCTCGGAAACGGAACGGGCGCCCTCCCCGGGGAGGACGATCTGTATTCTCTCCCGGTAATCGGCCAGATGGGGGGAGGTGTACAGTCCGGTCCTTTCTCCCCCCTCGGCCTGCATGTAAGCCAGGAAGGCGGCAGTGGACCCTTTGCCCTTGGTCCCGGCGATGTGGATGACGGGGCAGCTCTCCTGGGGATCCCCGAAGAGGCGGCACAGCTCTCTCATTCTCTCCAGGCGGAAGGCCCGCTTCCTGTCCCGGTCGCTACGCTCCATGTTGGAGAGGGATTCCATCCAGGAGAACCCTTCGTCCGGCGTGGTAAATTCTATTCCCATAGGGAACTAATATGGACTTTTTGCCGCTTTTTTTCAAGCGGTCACTCGTAGCGCAGAGCCTCCACCGGATCCATATCTGCGGCCCGGGTGGCGGGTATCATGGCGAAGACAAGCCCCGTGAGGAGGGAGAGGGCGAGGGAGATGATGACCATTTTCCCGTTGATGACTCCGGGCCAGCCGGTAAACCGGGCGATGAGGGCCACCGCCAGGGAGGAGAGGAGGGCCCCCGCCGCCCCGCCGGACCCGCAGAGGAGAAGGGCTTCCACCATGATCTGGTTGAGTATCTCGTAGGGGGCCGCCCCCAGGGCCTTGCGGGTGCCTATCTCCCGGGTCCGCTCCCTGACCGAGACGAGCATGATGTTCATGACCCCCACCCCGGCCACCACCAGGGAGATGCCCGCTATAAGGGAGATGAAGAGGGTCAGGATGGCGGTCACCCGGCCTATGGACTCAATGAGGGCCGCCATTTCGGTCACGGTGTACTTTTCCCACTTGCCCCCGTATTTTCCGTGGTTGTAGTTCAGCACCGCCCGGATCTTCCGGGACGCCTCGTCCAGGAGCTCCTCCTCCAGGACCTCCGCCTGGAGGAAGTAGATGTAGGAGCTCCCCCCCAGGCGCTCCACCGTGGAGGAGGGGACGAAAAGGGTGTTGTTGTGGGTGGTGTCGAAGTCGGCAATCCGGGAGGTGAACCCCTCCTCGGAACGGTTCAGGACCCCCACAATTTTAACGGGTCCCACCCCCTCCACGGTGACCCATCTCCCCACGGCCCCCTCTCCGGGAAAGAGGTTTTCCGCCAGGTCGTAGCCCATCACCGCTGCCTTGCGCATCTCCCTTCCGTCCAGATCGTTCAGATTCCGCCCCTCCCCGATAGTCAGGCCGTTCAGATCCAGAAAGAGGGGGAGGGTCCCCATGATGCGCGCCCTCTCCCGGCGGTTTCCCGCGGCCAGGGTCATTTCCATCTCTATCTGGGGCGTCACCCCCCGCAGGAGATTGGTGAGGCCGTTCAGATCGTCCATGTCCCGGGCGGTCAATTCCTCCCAGTCGTAGCGGCCCTCCGATTCGGATACGGCCCGCCAGTTGGGCTGGATGAGAAGGCTGCGGGAGTTGAAGCCCCCCATGAGCTCCCCGATCACCTCCGAGGCCCCGTCCCCCACGCTTACCACGGTCACCACCGAGGCCACCCCGATGATCAGGCCGATGAGGAGGAGAAAGGAGCGGGAGCGGTTGGTTCCTATGGCCTGCAGGGCCTCGGACAGGGTGTCGCGGAATCTCATGGCTACTCCCGGGAGAGGGCCTCCACCGGGGCGAGGGCCGCCGCCCGGGCCGCCGGATAGAGGCCGAAGAAGAGGCCTATGGCCAGGGAAACCCCCAGCCCCGTCCCCACAGCGAAGAGGGGAATGAGAAAGTCCCAGTGCTGGATGAGGGAGACCATAAGGGTTATGCCCATCCCCACCAGTACCCCGATACCCCCTCCCAGAAGGCAGATGATGACCGCTTCGGTGAGAAACTGGAGGAGGATATCCTCCCGCTTCGCCCCCAGGGCCTTTCTGATGCCTATCTCCCTCGTCCTTTCCGTAATGGCCACGAGCATGATGTTCATGATCCCTATGCCGCTTACCAGGAGGGAGATCCCCGCGATGAGGGAGATGACCGTGGTGATAAGGGAAAAGATCCGGTTGAACTGATCCAGGTACTGCTTGGACTGCTCCACTATGAACCGCGGTTCCCCCCGGAGATACCCGTATTTTCGGATGAGATAGCCCTTGAGGAGGCGGATCGACTCCCCGATGCGGGAGATGTCTCCGATATTGATCTGCAGCCGGCTCAGGTAGGGCGTCCCGTACCACTGGTAGGAGAAGAATCCCCGATAGGTTTCATAGGGGATGAAAAGGGAGTCGTCGTTGGAGCCGTCGGAGATGATCCCCTGGCCCCGCTCCTTCAGGACGCCCACCACGGTG